>NZ_CAXSVC010000006.1:0-251924 GCF_964240755.1 Bacteroides sp. HPS0048
TTAAGAGAAAAGCTCACGTAAAGTAAAACTGTTCTCTTAATTTATAAGAAAGAGGGACATTTACTGAATATCCCTATTTATGCAAATCAGCAGTTGGCAATCATCTACTTTTTCGCTTGTTAAAATGTTACAATTCAGTAAATCATCTCATTAATCAGTTTTCCAGTCTCCATGACAATCAGCATATTAGAAGAATAAAACCACTCATTGTTCTAATTATGATTCCCAAAGAGAAAGAATTAAAACTTATAAAAATATATATGTATATCTACGATGTTTACGAGTCTTCATTCAAGTTCTACTACCAGAGAGGTTCAGTAATAACAATCATCCAATCTTTACCGTTCAGAAACTGCTTACTGTATACCTATTCTGCGGAGCTTATCAGCAATATTTTAAAATCAAAAACATACATACTTTTACCAAGGAATAACTACTTTCATGGTTCCCTGACTTGCCTTCTTACCAAACATTCAATTATAGATTGAATTTGATGCCGGAAGCAATCAGTGAACTTGTCAGACAGTTAATTCACTCAAACCTCAAAATTGTGACAGTATGAAATCATTGATTACTCTAATTTTTAACTAATGAACCAAATACTGATTCACATTATTTATCTTTAGTGAATGTAACCATAAACTCTTTGCATTTACGTTTATCCGGCCGAGCGGCTGCAACAGAATACGGACTATACTTCTCGTATATATCAAGTCCACGTCCCATTGAAATTACCCAACCATTGTCGGTCCTAATACAACGATCGTGAAATTCACGGAAGTTATAATCAAACTCAATGCCATAGCCAATCATATCGTCTTTTATGTCATCCAGTTTATCTATGAGATCAGGTAACTTATCTTCTTCTTCATTGGTCACCAGATGCACTCTAAGATCATCTACGTCGCGGGTATCAATGAGCATCGTCAGAAATTCCATGAGATTCTTTACTTGCCAACTTGTTCGGATGAACGGGTCTTCAATCATAATTTCAGTTGCATCCTTGAGATATTCGGCGAAGAGAGACTGATAAGTGACACCGGTCTGTCCCAGACGGAAGAACTGATTCTTTTCCTGCAAACAAATGAATCTTTTGCGAGACTGTCGTTCTGAAGAAAGCTCTACTTGCATTGTTGTTTCAGCTCCTTCTTGGAAAAGCGGAATATCGCTATCATCCAAATTTGCCATAAAAGTAGATCCTTGGTGAATATTGTTAGGGATGATAAGTGCATTGCTCACCTTCTCCAAAGTCTCCACACTAACCTCTACACCATCCTTCTCACGTACATATCTGAACTTAGCAGGCTCTGCATTAAACGTCTCATCCACGATATACAACTGGTCTTTGACACGCTTACGGCTTTCGGCAGCAAAGTCTATCAACTCAAATGCCTCTTCGTCCGTCATGTTACCATCCGGATAAATCAACTTCACCATGCCAGAAAATGTTTTCCGAATAGCCAAGTGATCACGTTCAGAAAGGGAACCATCAAACTTAGCATAATCCTTCAATAATGCTGTCAAATCTTTATTGCGCAATTCGTGCATAATGGCTGCTATGTAATCGGTAATCAGACCGTATCCTTTTGAGAAGCTATCTTTCTTCAGCATCCTAATCTCCCAACCCGGGTTGTAGAGGTGAATACGATCTAAAAAAGCACCCTTGATAAACGAAGTAGGAATTGATTCAAAAAGATGGCTATTCTTTAGCATATAAGGAACCGTATGTTTCGTGTTACCCACAAAGCAAATAGAAGCGGAAGCCTCATGCGTACCCTTACCACGGTTGAATGACTTATTGGCCAGATAATTTTGCATGGTATCAATTAATACCGCATCTACGGCACGGCCTTTTTGCTGCTCAAATTCATCCCAAGCCACTACATCCCAGTAACCCACCAATCCTAAAATCTCTTTATTACCGCTCATTTTAACAAACAGACGAGGACTGGTCACATCACCACCACTCACTAAAACACCGTATGGTGACAGTTCCTGAAAGACATGACTCTTGCCAGTTCCTTTAGGTCCTAATTCCATAAAGTTGAAATTATTCTCAACATGAGGAAGTAGACGAGCTAACGTAATGAACTTCTCACGCCGATTTAAGGTGTCGGGGTTCAACCCAACGGTATGCATCATGAAGTCCAACCACTCCTCTGTGGTAAAGTTCTTGCGTTTATCTATATAATCTTGAACATCCACATTGGATATTTGTACAGGCTTCAGGGTTTGAATTTCCCAGCGCACTTTAATATCTTCACCTGATATATAGCCAATAGTGACGATACACCAAACACCATTTCCTGATAAGAGCTTGGGATTGTCTGTCACATATTGAGTGCCAATAGGCACATTAGTAAGACCTAAGTTAGCAAAATGAGCTTGGTATTCGTCCACTTTCTCATTGAGAGTAACAGTCACCTTATCAATGATACGATGACGACCCTGCTCACGGATTTTACCTTTAATGACTTCTGACTCCGCGCGATGCACATAATTGTTTTGGATCACTTGTCTCACCCTTTCCAAACCTTCTTCTATGGTTGCTTCGTCATCACAGGCGCAATACTGCCCAAGCAGATACTCCAATACGTATGTAGGTACAGGGAGCCCTCCCTTTACAAGAAAAGCCAAATCTTTACGAACCACTTTACCTATGAAAGCATTCATTATTTTCTGTTGTAGTGTCATATCAAAAAACTTAATCACTAATACTTAAAAGTCTTGTTCTATCATTGTATTATTCTTCACCACTTCACGAATAAGTGGATTCAAACAGTCTTCTTCATCATACACACGTAGTTGTAGCATACCTGAATGTACTGAATGATTCAAGGTCAGCACAACTTCGTATACTCTATTATTCAAATTGATCGTATCAGCACTGTCAAGCGTAATGGTTTGCTTTCCGGTTACGGGTGTATCCCCTTGATACACTTGACAAACGACCTTACGTTCAACTACCGTCATGGAAACCGCTTCACTTTGTATCAATTGAAATTTCAATCTACTGCTTACCATCACGAGATTGTGATCAACCAATGCCACACCCACTTTATTGGTCTTATCAGAGCGTTTCTGCGAACTATGAATCACGGGAATAAGCATTTCCTGCAAAGTCGCTCCGCCATGGGCAAAGCTGTATCCACCAGAAGCAGCCAAACGGTTGGTACCCATAGGTACTCCTATATATATAGGAGTCTCGGCTTTTATTCCCGATACTTTGTCCAATGGCATTGTTACCACCCCTTCTTGCGCGCTAACTTGATCACTCACGTAGTAACGCGTTTTCTTCTCGATAATACCCGCAACCGTCACCGCATGTTTATCCTTCTCTGCAAATTCCACGTCATTGTAGAGAAAACCATGGTCAGCTGTCAGCACAACATTCGTCACATTCCAGGAGGCATGAAGGCGACGAATCAGCACAGCGAGCTGTTCAATAGCTTTGCGACAAGCCGCAATTACATCTCCGACTCCAGCCCCATGACTAGCAGCGTCAATTGTATCATGGAAAATATAGACTAATGGACGTTTAAATAGTTCGCGTGCAGTTTTTACATCTGCTTTGATTACAGTTTCATAGTCTACACAACAAGCACTTTCTTTGTATTTGGCCACCTGTGCCGAACGACTCTCTAAGGTGTCTAATACTTCACCATCTACCAGCATTTCTTTGTTCTTCCATATCAATGAAGTATGAGGCAGAAGAGCCGGCTTGCAGTATTTGGTTTCAGTAGGCAGCATGGCCCGATATGCAGATAGTTTTGCTATATGTTTCTCTTTAGCCAGTTCCTGCATCAGTTCTGCCGCCACTTCATAGCGTAGTGCATCAGAGATGATTACCACCTGTTTACTGTTACTGACACATTCATTAGCATAAAAATCCTCCTGTTTTTTCAACGACAGGTCGTTAAAGTAGTTCCCTTTTTCTATCACACAGGTCATCCATTCCAGATTGAAAACATTAACCATACGTGCATACCCTCCGTCAAACTGTTGTTTCAGTCTATTCAAACAAGTAAGTATAGGAACATCCTTTGACAACAATTCATGATATTCTTCCAATGCACAACGATAGAAGGTGTCAAGCCTGTACAAGTCATTCGTATAGAGTTGCACATAAGCTTCCGGCGTATTCAACTTCAGGCTACCCAGTCCTCTTACCATTTCATAATAAAAGGCCACTTGCATCAAGAAGCTTATAGCTTGTTGAAGCACACTATCGGCAGGAAGTTTTTGGGAAAGCAAACGCAAACGTTCTTGCATTTCTGCAGGTTCTGTCACGAGTTTGCTACCGGCAATTTCTTGCAATATAGGCCAACCTAATTCTTCCGTCAAGTAATAGAAGGAGGCATCCATGCCATAAATGGTAGTCAGCTCCTTTTCGTGAATATCAGCACCTAGTTCTTTCATCACTTTCATAAATTTATCTACAAACTCCCGGTCACGTGTACCCAGTTCATAGATACGATTCATTTGTTCAAGTGCTATACTGCTCTTTATTTTGTAAGCCTTGTAGGGATCATCGGCAATCACATCAAGAAGTTGGGTAATGCTATTATACTTCAAACTCTCCACCAACTCTTTCACCTTCGCCTCTTGGTTGGGTTTGTAACTGAATCCAAATATCTTGGTCAAACGCTCATCAACCGCTGTCTTGGCATCCTTGTTTCGTTCCAACTTATGATAGAAATCCAACCGTTTCTTATTTTCTGAATCCAATCCGAGTATAAACATTCTTATGATGATGTTTTCCCATTCCAAGAGTCTCTTTTCACCCAGATAAGAAGAAATAAAACCGCGGACTACTACATCCTCACTGAATGCTTCCGGCGTAAACCGGTCTTTCAGCATTGCATTTATCTTATTCGACATCAATTCACCGATATGGCGGCTGATAAAGGCGCGATATTTCTCAGGAAGTTTATATTGTTGCATGAATGCGGCATAATCTTCCTCTTTATATTCCATGTTAGCTTTCAGCATGTCCATAAGAGGGAATCTGAGCTGTTGTTCCTCACTTATGGGATAGGAGCCTAATGGAAAGAGCAACACCACACGTTTCTCTTTCCATGCGTATTCAATGTTATATTTAGTATTGAACCAAGCTCCATCAAATACTTTATAGATATATTCAGTTTCCCACGAACAGTCTGCCAAATCATTCATAATGATATTCGCCTTGTCAAAGATAAAAAGCACATGCAACTGTGGGTTACGCTGAAAATAACTGTATATTCTTTCTTGAGTCATAATGATTGCTTCTTTTTATACTTTTGATTCATATCAAAAGGGTTATCGGGAATGGTTCGCTCCAAATACCCTGCTTCTACTAATTCAGTAACATATCTTTTGATATTACTATTATGATATTTCACTCCTACCCTCTCAAGTATCTCCCGACTACTTCTCGGTACACTACAAAAGTTTACTATATCCTTTTGTTTATTGGTAAGTTTCATCTGATGAGTGTTAGGGCATTCATCGGAAGTGTTAGGGGTAGTGTCTAAGTGCTCCGAAAAAGTGTCAGGGCATTCATCGGAAGTGTTAGGGGTAGTGTCTGAGTGCTCTGAAAAAGTGTTAGGGGTAGTGTCAGAGTCAGCTAGATTACTATCCAAGTCTTTGTTTCTCTTTATGGTAGTTAGAAACTCATGTATCCGTTCATCATTCGTAAACTCTACTTGCACTCCTTCCTCCAAGGCACGTTGAATACCACTACCTGCACCTGTATAGGGAAGAAGATAGATAGCATTGCTAAAAAGGAAGTTGTTACGGGGCATCGAGGTGCCATTGGTAATATCTTCTACTTGCAAGCCGTTAGGCAACGTGCCCGGGCTGTGAATTTCCACTCTGTTATCAAAGATAAAGATACGTATGGGAGCTTTCCAATTCAGCGAACGATGGACCAGTGCATTTACAACAAACTCCATCAGGCTCACGTATGGAATCTCAAGCTCGCCCAATGAATTGAACTCTTTTTCCACTTGCACATTCTTGAGGTTGCGAGTGAAGAAAGACATAATGGTCTCAAATTGGTGCAGAAGATTTCCTTCCATTACTGCATCGTTCACCTTATCTCGAAAGGCCTTGCCGCCAATTGAATTACCTACATAGCTAATGCATTTTGCCGTCATCACAGGTAACCAACGCTGGGTGTACTTACCAAACAGTAATATGGCAGCCACTGTAAGACTCCCATCCGGACGGATAAAACGCAGGTTGCGCATCAGTTTATTAAGATCATGTCCTTTGGCAATCGCATTGGCTATCTCATCAAGTGACGCTTCCTGCAAAGCATCGCCAATCATTCCTTTTTTCTCCAATACCATAGCAAAACGGTTTTGCAGGAACTGCTTGATAGTATCTTCATCCAGATCATCTAATGTGGCATCTTTTACGGCGGCTTCATCAGGAGTAAAGCTACCACACTCGGTCATCATCTCCGCCAGCTCCGCATTATCGAAAACCTTACGCTTATCCGCTCCATTTTTCATCCACACGATACCTTTATTGTCATGGTAGGGCTTGTTAATTCCTTCCTTAATAGTAGCTATCACTACACTGCCACCTTCAACGCTGACTGCATCTATCTCAAGTAGGATATTGGGTACCACATTCTCCGAAGCCACATTGCTCAGTAGATTGGTGGTTTCCTGCACTTCTGCATACGACAACGGGTTAAAAGCTCCTGTCTTGTCGTTGATACCAATAACAAGCTGCCCTCCGCGAGCATTACTCATGGCAACCAGCTCGCAGCCTATATCATATTTATCTAAGATACGTTCTTTGAACTGTACCTTACTCACTTCGCCGAGGTCTCTGAGTTTCTGTATATCTTCAGTGGTCATTGTTACAATAAAATTATAGAAGGCTGATGAGATACTGTCGATAACTATCACTCAACCAATTACTTGTTATATATTCCTTGAGTTTATTCCTGTATACTTCGTTTTTAAAGAATCGTTCTCTCTTTTCTTGGTTAAATTTCAAAATCCATTTAACCTCAACCTTTTCAGGCGACATATATTCATCTGGAGAAAGAAAGAATTGCATACAATCATTTGAAATAGCAAATTCGTCTATTATTCCGTGGAGATTTGCAAATATAGAATCCTTCCTTATCTTAGCAAGAATATAACAATAGTTTTCATCGATACTATTTTTATCTTTCTCAAATAGTTCTTTAAATCTGCTGATTGTAGGAATTTGAATAGCATTATGAAACACAAAGTAGATATAATACCAGAAATCTTCAATATTTTCCAAACAATAATCCAATATTGTGTCTTTTAATGACTTCGAACAAATAGGATATAGTAATATCAAAACTTTATCTTCATGATTCTGCTTAAGAGTATCCATGCGAATATCGCTAAATACTAATTCATTTTTCTTTAGTATAGTAGCCAATTGTCGAATGCTTTCTCTGTAATATTCTGTATTATGAGAATTATAAAGCATTTGGCTTATTAGTTTATCTACAAAATCACTAGATGGTGAGTATTGTCGTATAAGATTATTAATGGTTTCATGACCTATTTGCAATTCAAATCTCCAATATTTCAATAATGCTTTATACAATGCCTCTGTATCTACTTCGTTAATATGTGATTTAGAGATAATGAGAAAAAGATTGCATAAGGGATTATAAAAAAACAAATCAGATTTATACAAATACTGACAATCGACGCCTAAACTATTAAGGCATAAATTTATGTATTCAACGCCAGAAGTATCAAATTCTAAATTCATTATGTCGTATCCTTTAAAAATTGATATCAGTTGTTCATGTTCTACATCAAATATCAGCATTTCAAGCATAAATGAATCAAGCGATTCAATTTTTGTTGAACACAATTTTCCGCCAAACATTTTGCTTGTTGGTGTAGCAAAACTATTCAAAATACCCAATGCCGTATTATTACAAACTGATTTAAAATGTTCATTATTATCACATATTATATAATTAGCCCAAGAAAACATACTTTCACGTTGATAAAGTGACATTAGAACGGTGATGTTGCTATTAATGGAGCAACCGCCTTTCTCAGCAGATTTTCGTTGCTGAAAAATTTTTTCTTTAAGTTTATAAGTTTCCACAACGTGACTTCCAACAAACCTGTATGATATTAAGTCTTGAAACATCTTCTTAATCTCTAAATCTATTGGAAGTTTGCTCAAAATATCTTCTAATTCAGAAGCATAAGCTAATTGAAGCTCTTTATCTGAATTGAAACTACCATCTTGCATCTGCTGATATTCAACGCCATATCGTATAGACCATATGTTATATCTACAAATGAAATACAAAATATACTTTTGACGATTCCAATATAAAGGCAATAGTTTTACATACTGTTTGTAAGCCGCCCAATAATCTCCTAACAGATACAAGGTAAACGGGTATTCTAAGTCTTCAATAGTATATTGAATGGATTGTGCACACAAAACCTTTAATCGCTCACACGTTTTGACCTGGTCAAATTTATGCAAGAAACACATTGTAGTCGGTAAAATATAATTATCTATATTCTTACAGAATTTATCATCTAGTATCTTAATTCCGTCTATTTCATATAAATAGTTATAGCATGCTATTTTTAGCAATGACCTTAAATCAATATTTGGATGAGTGATTAAGAATTTCCTTTTTTGTTGATTGGATTGTAACTGTTTTGCTATATCCTCAAAATAAGTCAAGTGTGTTTGCAATCCGCATGAATGCGTATTCCACATCATACTTTTGTTATTTGGGAAAAAATATCTAAGTCCATCGCCAAAAGAATGAAGTTCCTTATTATATGATATAATACGGTCATATATGTAGCTAACAAGATCATTTTTAGATATTGGGCTATAATTTTTTATTGCAAATAAGATTTTATCCGTAAGAAGTCCAATTCCACTTAGAGAACTTTCTGGATAATCAGAACCATTGATTAAATCTACATCTTTCTCGTTAAAATATAATATATTAATACCTTTCTTTTCAAAGTACTGCTTTGTTACAGGATCAGGGTCTTCACATGATAATAAATATGCTCTTTGTATATTCTCGGATAAAATGCCTTTTAGCTCGTTTAAAATCATTTTGAGATTTAAATCCGCAAAAGAGAAACCTACAAACAATACAAGTTTACTAGCAAATAGTGAAAGCACAAAGGCACGAATAAGAGGAAAATTATTTGAATAATTATAATAATCCGTTTCTGTAAGAACAATATTATCTGTTGCATAATCACCATGCATCTTCACAAGAGCATTAGGATGTACCATTTGCGGTATATCTTTATCTTCTCTTACTACAGCATATTGTATGAATTCATTAATAAGTTCTTGTTCGATTAGATCATCATAATTAGTAGTAACCATATGACATGGTTTAAGTGCTAGAATTCTTTTATGCAATGGATTGGGAACAGCCTTATTGTAAAGTAAAACTTCTTTTACTTTATCCATATACTCTTTGTGACCTCTTGCATCTTTATACAGTTGAGCCACCTTCAGCGCATCCATATCATTAGCAAGTTTATCTGGTAACTCTGACTTCATCGTTTTAATAAGGTCGTTCCATGTCGGAATACCGGAGTTTCTTGAAACCCCAGCACCAACAAATACAACCAAACGATTTTCACGGCTTGCTTGTTGTATATGTAACAAATTAGAAAGTTGCTGTTTATCCATTGTACTACTCTATTTTAATTTACTAACTACATCACCCAATTTAGCATAGTTCACCACCACACCATCGTCAAGATCAAGCGGGATAGCTTGTTCAGCTACTACAGCAAGGCGGTCATGATATTCACGACACTCTTTAAGTTGTTTGTTCAGCGTGTCAAGCTTCTTGCGCTCGGCTGTACTGAGGTCGGCAGCGCGAGCTGTGAGATCGGCAATCTTACGACCTAGCGTTTCGATGAAGGGCAGAAGATATTTACTGCGGATGCGTTCGGGGGTATAAGGTGTCATACGATGCAAGTAGGCAATGCACTGAAAGGTGCTTTTTTTGCTCGCAAACAGCCAATAGATGGGACGATTCTGATACATCTTCTTATGGTCTTTCCAAAAGTCTTTCTGCCAATACTGCTCTATGGTCTTACCGAGGATACGCTCAATGTAGTTAAGGTTCTCCACCTGATGCTCCGCGCCAAATACATCGCTCACGAATTGAGCGGTGCGTAGGCAGGCATTATCGGTGAAGCCACTATCGGCGGCCATCAAGGGGAAGATGCCATCATCATCTATCTCGATGATGTGACCATTATAAGTATAAGGAGCCAATTCCTCGGCTGTAGGGTTGGGATGAGCGATATGCAAACCGGGGTTGCCCAAGCGGTAACGTCCCATCCATACGCCGGCAGCATAGCTGAGGAATTGCTTTAATATTACTTCGTCGTGCCATTTCAAGGCATTTCCCTCAATGCTCACCTCTCCTTGTTGCAGGATGGTAATTTCATTCAAAGGTACGTCGGGGGTAAGTTCGTCTTGCAAGTCATAGATGTCGATGAACTGACGGTTGAGTTCTTCTTCATTGGTCTGGAGTTGCATGAAAAAGGTACTCCACTTTTGATGATAAAGATCCATGAGGTCTTGCAATCGGAATGTATGAGGATTATTGTCAGCTTGTGGTGTTGCTGCATCACAATATGCAGTAGTACTAAACAAGGTAGTCAGTGACTCTGTTGTAATGTCTTGTTCGGTGAAATCTATAAGGGAAATAAGCTCGTTCTGTTGAAAGTCCCAAGAAGTTTCGTGGGAATCCCAGTCGAGCTTGCTGATTGTGATGTTAGATTTTACAAACACATCAATCTCTGCAACGTTCTCAATATCTTCATATGGGACTTTACCCATGGGACCTTCATGATAATCTAAGGTAGGAGACAAAGTTTGAAGACAAGCAACTACAATAGGAGAGTTCAAATAACCCATTAGAGTATAAAGTTTATCTTCCTTTATAGGAAAACATACAGATCCTTTAGTCTCAAACAACCAACTTCTATCAAAGAAACGGAAAGATGGTTTGCCTGATGCTATAGTTGACCACGTAGCACCCGGTGAAGTAAAGTATCGCTTTTCATTTCTTATAACAGAACCCTTAAACTCTTTTAGTTCCTTTCCATCATTTTCCCAGTTTACTAAATAGTCCATATTGCCGTACCATCTTCTAAATGGGCCGCCTTTAGTAGTTATGAACCACTTCTTTCCCGATTCTTTTGCTTCCTCAGCCGATTTCATCCCAAAGCCAATCTTTTCAAGATTGACTTCATGCCAATATCTGAGAAATCTCGCATTGTCTGCCGTTTGCAAACCAACGCAGGGTTTAGCAACGGCAGACAATGCGAGATTTCCCGCGAAGCGGGATAAAATTTTTTCAGAAACCCAGTATCCAATCGGGCATCCCGGAATCTTCTCAAAGTTAGCCTGCGGCACATTAGAGTAGTATATCTTTGTACCTTGCCCTGCATAGTTCAAGAACATTTGCTCTTTATCAGCACAACTTTTCCCATCCACCAAACGGAAGTACATTCCACCTTGTTGGACACTGTGCTTTGCCACCACGAAAGCTGTGTTCTGTACCACTTCCCCACTCAGCTCGTCAAAAGTACGAGGACCAAGGTGAAGCATATTCTCAATATGATAGTTGTCGAGTAATGTCTTGCGAAGTTTCTCGAACGAAGAAAGAAACATCCAACTCTGCATATTAATCATGCCATAACGACCGTGTACTTTTAGTCGTTCAATGGCAACCTCCATAAATACAGAGAAAAGGTCTGTTTTTCCATCCTCATAATTCCTTTTCACATATTTACTCAACACCTCATTCATATTACCTCCCCCCATATACGGCGGATTCATCACCAAAGCATCATACTGCTCTGTCAACGCTATCACCAACGCTGCCGCTTCATTCTCTTCAACCCGCGAAGCCACCCATTCACGAGCAGCAGGTGTAAGGTCAAACTTCATAATGCTACCTAAAGAATCGGCATCCTTCAGCAAAGCATTGGCGACATTAATCTCTACCGCTAATCGGGTATCGGCAGGCAAAGGCAATTGTACCTTCGGCATTGTCAGCACCCGTGGCAAGCAATGTGCATCTACAAAACTATGATCGCGTTGACAAGCCTTCAGCGTCAATGCAAAGAGCGAAAGTTGCTGTGCACGAGGATCGAGATCGATACCCGTGAGGTTATCTTGGAAGATATGTGTTATGGCTTCAACACGCGTATAACCTTCAGTGATATAAAGATCGTAGAGTAGATCGAAGCACTCGTTAAGGATATGTCCCGAACCACAAGCAAGGTCAGCCACTTTCAAGTCAGTCAACTCATTGTAATGAAGAATAGCTTCAGCAGGAGTCGGCTCTGCAGGCTCCACGAGGTATTGCCATTTCTCCTTATAAGCCAAAGTGGTATTGGGATTGTTATCGAGATAGATACGCCCCACGGTGTTCTGCACCATGTACTTCACAATCCAGTTAGGCGTAAAAATCTGCGTGGCGGCAGGAATCTCATCAGCTTCAAACTTGCCTTTTTTGGCAAATACCTCATCTTTGCGCTCACTGATGTAGAACTGGTATAGCCAACCAATCAGTTCCGGCGAGCGAAACTCTTCGTCGGTGATAAACTCAGTGTGGTTCAAGAGGTCGATAAAACCATTCTCCGCCAAAATATTGGCGGGAAGCAACAGTTCAGTATAGTCCTCCATAGTGCCAAAGCAGCGTTGCAGGATAGGGTTGGCATGGCACCATGCCACCAAAAGCACAGCAAATTGTTCAGTAACTTTCGTATCGTCATCTAGGAGTTCCAAGAGGTGACGCTTGCTCGCCTCCTCCATTGGAGGGAAAAGCCCTTGCCGGGCTTGGTTTACAATCTGCGGGGTATGTGCAGAGTCGGCGTATGTACTTACCGGTTCGCAAAGTCCGTTCTTCTGTAAGATACGAATGGCTACCAGACGATTAAACCATGTGTAAGCTGCTTGCTCGTATACTTCGTTCACCCCCTTAGCCTGCACCTCCTCATAGAGCCGCATCCATTGGTAATAAAATCCTTCGGAGAGAGTTCGTCCATTCCAAAGCGTACCGCCCTGCAAGAGTTGCGGGCGTAAATTCTCAGCCACTTCGCCCTTGTTATCGAAGCCCAAGCTGGTGAGTTTGGCGGCAATACCCGCCTTTAGTATATTGCGTGCTTCAATAGCAAATTTCTTTAATCTATTGGTTTCCATCTATCTTATTCCTTCATTTCATTATTTGATAATCATTACCGTCTCGCCTTTGTCAATATGTGCCATTAGTTGCTTCTTGAGTTGTGCCAAATACTTATCCACATCAGCCTCTGAGCCAATAGGTAAAGTGGTACGAGTACTCAAAGCTACCTGTGTAGGATACTTCTTAGCGGGAGTTTCTTCCTTCTTGTTTTTGTCATCACCAACCGTAGGTTTAGGCTTCGGTTTTGCTGCCAATATCTTCGCCGTTTGCTCAGCAAAGAATGCATTGGTATCGAGGTTGGTCTGCAACACAGGAATGCTATCCGGTTGTGTTTTGAGTTTTACTATAACCTCTTGATCTGAGAGAACAGAAGTCGATACCTCGTTTTCCTTGCAGCCTTGCTCCAACTGAGCATACGTTTTGGCATACTCTTCAGCGATTTGTTTGCGAAGTTCTGTTCGCTTAGCATCGATGGCTCCGGCAAGGGTGTTGCGAAGCTTCATATAAGTACGTATGCCGATGGGCCATGCTGCATTCTCTATTTCTAATAACTGTGTGACTGTTTCGTGAAGCTCTGAAGGTACAAAGCTAAAATTATCCCGATTATCACGCACAAAGCGGAGTACATTCTTATAATTGTCCATTTGGTCTTGGACAAACTGCACGACTTCTTTACAAGTATCGAAGAGGGTGCGCGCCTGCTGCTGTTCGTCAATCACACGACGGAAATACTTCAACGGATCGCGCTCAGCAAGCCAACCTTCGAGCAAGGTCACCATCTCGTCGAGCGGCGCACTGAAAGAGTATGCGGCAATATCCTTGTAGAGCTGTTTGTAGCGTGCAACTACATTCTCCACACTTCGTACATTCTCTTTCTCTCGACTAAGACGGAATAGCTGGGTACTATCGGTAGTGGAGAAAGATTCGCTCACACCAAAGATATTCTTCCAAGCGGCAATGAAACCATTAATCACCTCGGACGAAATGGTTACAGCCGGACGAATGGTAAACTTGTTGGTTTCGCTCAGCAAACGGTTTGCTACAATACTCACCTCCACATTGGGAATATTGCTATAACTATAGTCACGCTTATGCCGGCGTACGAGTTCGTTCACTACATAAAGAGTACAGATGCCATCCCAACCGAACGGAGCTTTAGAGAACTTGGCTACCACATCACCCACATTCAACTCCTCGTATTGCTTGTTGAGGTAAATTTCCACCTCATGTTCTGCTTCAGTAAGCGAGTCATTTAATCCCTCGTAATCACCCGGGTTCACGGGACGAAGGATAGCTGTCTTGAGTTTATCGCTGTTTCGGGGAATTTGCGGTAAATCTACCAGTCCTGCTTTGGTATAGATACCGGAGAGGTGTTTCTCTATAGCAGCCAAGTAGCGGTCATTCCCTTTTTTATTACCCAACTCTACATCATCAATCACAGAGAGACCACTTACTAGAGGACAGGTGTCGAGAATCTTTTGGAACTCTCTCTCAATGATGCCAGTCATCACTTCGCTGGCACGCTTTTTAAATTCTTCGCGCACAGCAGCATTCTCGTCGCTGGTAGCAGGATTGGCGATCATATAACTCTGCACCTTACAATACCAATAAAAGTTGTTGCGCAAACGAGCATTGGCACGGAACTGTGGCCCCACATAGTACACCAACCGATTGGTCTGGTTTTGCAGAGCAAGTTGTTCGGGTGTATCATAGTCGTCATCCATCATAAATTCCAGCACTACATCGGGGTTATTACTGAGGTAGTTGCGCTGATTGATGGTCATTCCCACGGCAAACGAACGAGTTTTATATTGTTCCTTGTTCTTCAATCCTTTCAAGTAGCGATTGAAGATTTCTTTCAGTTCACCGGCTTGCAGGTTGTTATCAGCAGTCTGACTTTTAATCAGCTCGGCTACCTTCATTTCCTCTTCGCTATAGAACGAGAAGAAGTCGGGCGCACCCTGACGGCCTTGTTCACGACGGATGATGTTGTTGTCGCAAAGAAAATCGACCACCTTTTCTACCTCATTCTTCAGATTGAGGCGAGGCGTGGTCATATCGTTAATCAGCAACGTAGTGATATTGTCGAGCGTTGCCGGGAAAACTAGTTGGTCAGTTTGCGAAATATTGCAAACCATAAAGAGGACATTGGCTACACGTACAGCCAATTTCGGGTCAGTATAGGTACGGGCAATGCGGATAGCATTATCCACAGCCTTTTGTCCACGAGCCTGCAAACCCTCCTCGAACATATTGTTGTAAAGTTCATCAAACGAAACGAACTTACCTACTTCGGCCTGAGCATTGTTGGGAGCCTTAGCCGTAGCGTGAATCACCTTGATGATGCTTCGTTCGTTACCTTTCACCTCCTTAGCCACATACCCCAAAGCAAGGAAAGAGTCGAACACCTGCATGATGAGCTTAAACTGATAAGGAACAAAGGGGTAGAAGTCGATAAAGTCAGTCTCCGTATCGTAGCTCTTATACGCATTTGGTAACTTAAACTGGAGACTGAAGGCTCCTTGCTGCTGCTCGTACATGGCAGCTAAGTCGGTTTTCACCTCCGGCTTCTTTTCCAAGATACGCTTCTGTGTAATCACTTCCGGCTGCGTGCCTTTAAGTGATACTTTCACTTCAAAACGACCTTTAATCTTTCCTTCCTTATCCTTTTCTTCACCAATATTGCAGTCGTCCATTATTTCGCTAAGGTCCTGCTGGGCGGTACAAGCCACCCACACCTGATTGTTGCAAGCTTCAGAAAGTTTAGTGATAATTTCTTGCAGATTCAGATAACGGTCACGTTCCTTATTGATAAACTGGCTCACCTCATCGGCAAGCAATATCAAGCGATAATCTTCGCCTTTGTCCTTGATATAGTCTGCCAGTTCCATGCCGAAGCGTTCGATGCTAATGGCATAGTCGCGCTTATCGATATGATTGTACAGGGAGTTGCGGTCAAACTGCGGATTGAGTTCACAAGCGGCATCTACAACCATCTCCAAAGCTTGATCCACCAAGTCGGCAGCCTCGCTGGGATTGTTCCAATCGCCACCCATATCGGCAATGACCTCCTTAAATTGCTCCAACAACCCACGCTCCATCAGCGGTTTTTCCAAAAGCTGTGCTAAGGTGAGGTTAAACTTGTTCAGTCCACGTTTGCCGTTAAACTCATCCCAAAACACCTGCAAGAAAGCCTTTTTTTTGTCAGTAGTCGCATTGTAGGAGGTTTCGAGGTTGAAGATGCAGGTATCGACGGTGGCAGTCTTGAGCCACGAAGCAATATCTTGAACCTGTGAAAACTCAAACTGAAGGTTATGCTTACCATCGAAAGGATCGATTTCTTTCACAGCATCAAGTAAACGTTCTAAGGCTAAATCGCGAGTTTCGGGAGTTATGCAGTAGTCGAGGTACTTTAAGAAGTGAGATTTACCCGAACCGTAGTAACCATCAATCCAAATACCAACATGGTCATAAGGTTTATTGTTCTTGATAGCATTCAGAATGCGATAAAGTCCATTGAGGATTTCATCGGTAAAAACGTATTCCTTGATTTCAATATCAATGGTCTCTTTATCGAACTTAGTAGCAGAAACCGCCGGATTGACCGGACGATTAATGGATTTGATATACAGGTTTTGTAGTTGCATCGTTTATTCGTTTATTAAAAGGGTTGCGCGATAAGTATGATGGTCATTTAAGGTATCAAAGAGTTTGAATGAATTTTGTTCCCGATGTCCGGGATAAAAGAGAATGATTTTATAGCGTCCGGTCTCATTGTAATCCTCGTACTTTGCCAAAAGTTCATTGGCACGAAGATAAGGATACATGGTACCGATGCCATACATAAACACATATGGACGACGATATTCATCATCAATCGTGATATGCGCCACGATCCGCTCATGCAGATATTTCACGAACTTCTCACTATGGGCATGACGCTCCAATGTGCTGAAAATCTTATCGCTCGTATCGGGATACTCCTGTTCTTTCTCGAGCAAATATTGCAGCATGGAGTCGAACTTGAGAAACTTTTGTCCATTGAGGTAGTTACAGAACTCTTCAAACAAGTCGAGCGTGAGCACATCCACATAATTCGTGGGACGGATAAGGTTTTGTTTGAACTCCTGTATCTGCTTACGGATATCATATTCTTTCTCTGCCGGATATTGGTAGATGAAGAAATTATAAAATAAGTCTCCGTTCTCAGTATCCTGAAATCCGGGACTATTAAGTTTATCATCCAGTTCTTTTATAGTCATACCAAACTGTTTTTAATCTTTTCAATTTGATAAGGCTGTAACAAACAAGCCTCCAGAAACCAAGATTCGCCAATCTGCAAATAGTATGGATAGTTGGTACAATCAAGCACTTGCAATTGGTTAGTTCTATCGAGCATTCCTATCTTTCGCAAAATAGATAAATAGGCACTAATCACTTTGTCCTTCGTAGCTTCACTCCACGAGTCAACAAATGCATCACGAGCAGATATTTCATTAAACTCCATGAGGATATCTTCTCTCTTCACAGACTTAGCGACGCTGTTCCAACGACGTATCGTCACGTTTACATGAAAGTCAAAAAGTATTTTGTACGTCTTCAACATCACAAAAAAGAGAGCAATAGGCTGCTCTACGGCAGTCATCGCTAAAAAGTCCTGCCAGAAAGCTGGTGACATCGTATCATAACGACGACTAATCTCTAGGATTGCCTTCTTTCTTGATGTTTCAGCATTAATCATCAGTACGCGGTTGTTCAATTGTTCATCTTTGAGAAGTTCTTCTCGATCTTCACTTTGCAAGAGAGGAAGCAGAGCAAGCGTCTCATTAAGTAAAAAACCTCCACCCGTAATTGCAGCCGTATAAGGGCTATTTATCTTCATTGCCATATTGTTCTTTTATTCTTTCGATTTATTAATCAGTTCTCGCACATCAATCTCCAAAACTACTTTAATGCGATTCAAATCTGCCATAATTGCATACATAACGCAAATGTAATGAAGTTACTCGGTTGAACCATAAATTTTGCCACCTTTCTTAACACAATAAGTGTATTTCCCACTTCACTAAACCATTGATTCCAAATAGCGGTTGGGAAGGATGCCAAAAACATTACCTCAATCTCTCCGACTCCTAAACGCAAAAAGCGTGCAACTCATTGAGCTGCACGCTTTTGCTTATTGTTTATTATCTGTTTCCTTATCGGAATCATTTGACTTCCTCGAAGTCTGCATCCTGAATATGTTCATCCTGTCCACCATTAGACTGTCCACCAGCTTGTTGTCCACCGTTCATATCCGGACCAGCCTGAGCACCACCTTGTGCACCGCTCTGTGCATACATCTCAGCACTTGCAGCCTGGAATGCAGTATTCAGTTCAGCCATAGCACTGTCAATAGTTGCAAGATCCTGCGCTTTGTGAGCATCTTTCAGTTTCTGCAAAGCTGCTTCAATCGGTGCTTTCTTGTCAGCAGGCAACTTATCACCCAGTTCTTTCAATTGATTTTCAGTAGAGAAAATCATACTGTCAGCCTGATTCAGTTTATCAATCTTCTCACGTTCTTTCTTATCTGCCTCAGCATTAGCTTCTGCTTCTGCTTTCATCTTATCAATTTCTTCTTTGCTCAAACCACTGGAAGCTTCAATACGGATCGCTTGTTCCTTACCAGTAGCTTTATCTTTAGCAGATACTTTTAAGATACCGTTAGCATCGATATCGAATGTTACTTCAATCTGAGGTACACCACGACGAGCCGGAGCGATACCTGTCAGGTTGAACTGACCGATTGATTTATTCTGTGCAGCCATCGGACGTTCACCTTGCAACACATGAATAGTTACTTCTGTCTGATTATCAGCAGCAGTAGAGAATGTTTCACTCTTACGTGCGGGAATAGTTGTGTTAGCATCGATCAACTTAGTCATCACACCACCCAGTGTTTCAATACCCATTGACAACGGAGTAACATCCAACAATACTACGCCTTTGATTTCGTCTGTTAACACAGCACCCTGTACAGCAGCACCTACAGCCACTACCTCATCGGGGTTAACACCCTTAGAAGGAGTTTTACCAAAGAAATCTTCAACCAGTTTCTGTACGGCAGGAATACGTGAAGAACCACCTACAAGGATTACTTCATCAATATCAGAGTTACCCAGACCTGCATCCTGCATTGCTTTTTTACATGGTTCAAGACAAGCCTGAATCAAATTATGGGCCAGAGATTCAAATTTAGCACGTGTCAATGTCTTGACCAAGTGCTTAGGTACACCACCTACCGGCATAATATACGGTAAGTTGATTTCTGTACTTGTAGAAGAAGATAATTCAATCTTAGCTTTTTCAGCAGCTTCTTTCAAGCGTTGCAAAGCCATCGGGTCCTGTGTAAGATCAGCACCTTCATCTTTCTTGAATTCTTCAACTAACCAATTGATAATTACCTGATCAAAGTCATCACCACCAAGGTGAGTATCACCATTAGTAGAAAGTACCTCAAACACACCACCACCGAACTCAAGGATAGAGATATCAAATGTACCACCACCAAGGTCGAATACGGCAATCTTCATGTCTTTGTGTGCCTTATCAAGACCGTAAGCAAGTGCAGCAGCAGTCGGTTCATTTACGATACGTTTTACTTCCAGACCGGCAATCTGTCCGGCTTCTTTAGTAGCCTGACGTTGTGAATCAGAGAAGTATGCAGGTACAGTGATAACTGCTTCTGTTACTTCTTGTCCAAGATAGTCTTCAGCAGTTTTTTTCATTTTCTGCAAAATCATTGCAGAAATTTCCTGCGGAGTGTAAAGACGACCATCAATATCAACACGCGGAGTGTTATTATCACCTTTTACTACTTTATATGGAACGCGGGTTACTTCTTTTTGCACCTGGTCCCAATTTTCACCCATGAAGCGTTTAATAGAGAAAATTGTTCTTGTCGGATTTGTGATAGCCTGACGTTTTGCAGGATCACCTACTTTACGTTCGCCACCATCAACAAATGCAACAATAGAAGGAGTTGTACGTTTACCTTCGCTGTTTGCAATTACTACCGGTTCGTTTCCTTCGAATACAGAAACACATGAATTTGTTGTTCCTAAGTCAATACCAATAATTTTTCCCATGATCTTTATACTTTTATATTATTTATTATTCTAATTTCCTTTTGTCCGGTTGTCGTTCAGTGCCTTTTTTCAAGGATATCTTTCAAACGGACGACGACTAAAAAACAAACCGTGTGCCAAAAGGAAATTACATTAGTTAGTGACATATTTTCTGCCAAAACGACAGTTTTTAACGTTAGAAGCTGCCGCAGCAGGCACAGGGCTGCAAGCATGATTGCTTCATACAACAAATGTAACCGGCTCTGGTTCGATGGAAAAAATAAATTCTTATCTTTGTAGTTGGAAGTTAGAAGTTGGTAGTTAGTAGTTAGAATCCTTTCGGCATATCAATACTATTACGCCGCAAGGATTCTAACTACTAACTACCAACTACTAATTTCTAATTTATACAACCCTGATATGACAAACCGTATTTTATACATCTGCCTTTTTGTTTTGTTGACAGCCTGTGGCGGAAAAACAAAAAAGGAAACAGTGCTACAGGATGGTACTCCCGTTTCTCTGTCACAAGCCCAAGGTTTCGGTATAGCACACACCGACACTTATACTATTGTTACTGTATATAACCCCTGGAAACCAGGAGAAATATATGATAAATATTATCTCGTTAAAGATGAGACAATTGCAGTGCCCGAAGACGGACATAAGATTACTATTCCGTTAAAGAGCCTGATGACAAATTCAGCTACCCACCTCGGCTTCCTCGAACTGTTAGGAGAACTTGACAAAGTGACGGGAGTATGCAATTCTGATTATATTTATAATCCGACTATTCTAAAGGGAGTAGAAAAAGGACAAATTAAAGATTTGGGAGATGCTTTCAATCTCGATATAGAGAACCTGCTCCTACTCCATCCACAAGCTGTCATGACTACTGCTTATAATACCGAAGATGAAAATAGCAAACGAATGCGGCAAACAGGACTTAATATTATATATAATATAGAGTGGCAAGAACCAACTTTGCTGGGACGTGCCGAATGGATTAAATTTATCGGAGCCTTTTTTGATAAAGAAGCACTGGCTGACAGTATATATACGGGAATAGAACAACGCTATAACGATTCAAAGATGAAAGCACTGGTACTCTCATATGCTCCATCTATCTTCTCCGGACAGGATTATCGCGGTACCTGGTCATTACCAGGTGGTAAAAGTTATACAGCCCAATTGTTTCGTGATGCCGGAGCCTCGTACAAATACTCACAAGATTCAACCAGCACCAGCATCCCCAGCAATATAGAAGAGGTATTAGTGAACTTCAACCAAGCGGATATATGGATAGGTGTACAGACTTCTTCACTTGAAGAATTAGGAAAAACAGATAGCAAATACAAACTTTTCAAAGCCTACAAAGAAGGCAACGTGTACAACACAAACAAACGAATAAATGCTACCGGGGGAAATGACTACTGGGAAAGCGGAGTTGCACGTCCTGACTTGCTACTGAATGACATGATTAAAATCTGCCATCCCAGCCTCTTATCTGAATACGAACTAACCTATTACGAACGACTGAAATAATGAAAAATTATCCTCTGTTTTTTTTGTTAGGCGGATTGCTGATTTGTGCTTTTTTGGCCGATATCGCTATTGGCAGTGTCAACCTGTCATTATCTGATGTGTGGGCAACCTTAACAGGAAACAGCGATAATCTTATTTATCATGAAATCATATTAAATCACCGGCTACCTAAAGCTATTACTGCCATACTGGCGGGAGGAGCCCTCTCCGTAGCCGGCGTACTGATGCAAACACTGTTTCATAATCCATTGGCAGGCCCCGACGTATTGGGAGTTACTTCCGGTGCCAGCCTGGGAGTTGCCTTACTTACATTAGGAACTTCTACCCTTCCCCTTTGGCTCATTACCGGATGGGGACAGGTTATGGCTGCTATTATTGGAGCAGTATGTGTACTATTGTTGGTTATAATCGTGTCCATTCGCATACCGCAGACTGTCTCTTTGTTAATAATAGGCATGATGTTCGGTTATTTTGCCGGAGCAATAGTAAGTATTCTGCAAAGCATGAGCAATCCGGACACACTGAAACTATTCATTACCTGGACATTCGGTAGCCTGTCTTCTGTCGGTTGGGGACAAATGGCAGTAATGGCTCCCATCATTATCAGTGGAATCTTTCTGGCGCTACTTTTGCAAAAACAGTTGAATGTATTGCTCTTAGGTAGAAACTACGCCAGCGGACTGGGTATTTCTGTCACCCAACTACGTTTATGGATTATTCTCGCTACAGCACTATTAGCAGGCACTTCAACGGCTTTCACCGGACCAATTGCTTTTATTGGGATTACAATGCCTCATATTGCCCGCGGATTATTCCAGACTCCTAATCACCGGATTATTCTTCCGGCTTCTATGCTGTGCGGAGCCATCATCCTATTAATATGTGACCTTATTTCACAAATGCCTGGTTTTCAAGGTACACTCCCCGTCAATGCCGTGACAGCCCTCTTTGGTGCTCCAGTCATTATCTGGATCATACTAAAAAATAAAGGATAAAAAGGATAAAGCAATACTTCAGTAAGACCTTCATAGCGTATGATAGGACTCAACCTGTACAAGGTTGGTAAGGAACGATGTACGACATGCACATGTCGTACTGTACCAGATGCACATGTCGTACTGCACGAGATGCACATGTCGCGCTGTACGAGATGCACATGTCGTACATTGCTTCTCACCAAAGAAAAGAGTACTTCTCTAAGGCAAAAGCCATCTACCTTCCTTATATTCAGACATAAACACATAGCCCCGGATGTACAACATTTGTTCATCCGAGGCTACACTATACTTATTTAATATATACTTCTCTCTATTTCTTGGTAAGCACCAATACTAAAGTATTATTCGCATCATACAAGCCAATTCCACCACCGGCAAGTTTACCAAACGATTTCACTTCATTCAGGGCACTCATAATTTTGCCTTCGGTTTCCATATCAGGACATGCCATCATGGTAGATGCTACAGCAGGGAAAGAAATTGAAAGAGCATTCCCCTCCTCCGTTTTGAAACCACCATTGATCAGGTTGCATCCGGCATTGCCATGAATTCTCTGTTCTTTCACATCAAAAGCAATGAAAGGCTGTTTCTCCATACCTGTAGGAACTGCTTCTCCATTCACTTCCGTAATGTTCCATTCACCCTTCAAATCAGTCACTTTCACATCGGCAGCTTTCTTTTGAAGTATAACAACAGGACGATCGGAAGCATTACAGAGAGCCATTGTTGCTTTCCCCATTTTTTTATATCCCTTCACCTGTCCCAAAGTACTCAATACATTCTGTTCAAGGGTCATGTCCGGACAAGCCATACGAGTACTGCCCAATGCTCCCAAATCAATTGTACCTGCTTTCGCATTCACATCAATTGATCCAATTAAACGATTACATCCGGTGTAACCATATACTTTTCCAGTGGTAGTATCAAAGCCTATAAAAGGGATCTGCTGACCTTGACCTGGTACGACAGCTGTACCGTTTATCTCAACAATGTTCCATTCACCATTCATAGAAGATAAAGAAGTCGCCTCTTTGGAAGAGCGGCAAGATGACATTGCAAGTGCTGCACCTGCAATGAAAATAGAAACTAATACTTTTTTCATTATTCAATAACGTTTAAGTTAAATATGGGCGCAAATATATCAAAAATAACATAAAGTTCATACATTTGTCTAATTTAATATTAACAGAACAGACAATTCAATGGTTCATGAAATACAAATGAAGATGAAAAGAATTACATTTATTCTCCTCTGCCTTATTCTGAGAATTGTAACCATTACAGCTCAGAATGATTATCTTGTGACGACGCCTCAGCAAAAAAGTAGTAGCATGAGCGAAGAAGAACAATTCATTGAAAACAACTTTCCGTTGCAACTCCTATGTAAATGGACACCCGGATTAAAATTCATGTTTATTCCTGATGGCAATGAGCTTTTTATTCCAATCTTCAACTCTTACGAAACAGAAAAAGAAGTGGACAGCAATAAGCTTAAACACAAAATTTTCGAGTTTCAGGGTACAGAAGAGAAAGAAAAGGAGACCTACGTGGGTATCAATTACTCTACCCGCTTCATCTTTAACTGCGAAGGAAAGAAGTATTATTCCGAATTCAAAAACCTACGCCTTAATGATATTTGTGAGCAAAACCCACGTGCCAACATTAGTGGACTGGTCTATTTACCCGATGTAGACAAGGCACGAGAATTACTTATCGGCAAAGTTGTTTACACTCACATCACCAGTGCACGGATAGACGACAGTAATAGCTATTCAGGCTATAAGACAGTACAAATTGCCGAAAATGAAAAAGTTACAATCACAAATATAGGAGTAGGCAGTAAAGCCTATCCGGTAAAAATTGTTTTTGAAGACACAAAAGGTAATTCATATTATGTTGAGGTAGCTTTATCCAGGACAAATTCCGGCATGGATAAGGCGGACTTTCAGGCAGATAAGAAAACTAAATATTTTCCAAACACATTCTCATTCAATAATCAAAACGCATTAACACTTGAAAACTTAAAAAACAAATACATCGGCATGTCCGTCTATCCCAAACAAACAATGAGTACAAAATGCAACATGAAAGTAGAAGGAAATACCACAGCATTAGAAGTACGCCTACTACGTTACACTCCGTTGCAGATAAAAGATATTTCCGTAGAACTTCCAAAAACAGTGGCTATGCTAACTCTGGAAGATGCAAACGGAAGTATTTATGAGACTGAAGTAGATCTGAAATATGATATAATTACCAAAAACGAGAATTACATAGAAGATATCTTCGCGTTTGGAAATATCCGGAAACAGTACCCTTACATCACAGAAGAGAATTGGAAACTAATTGCCCAAGGTAAAATAAAGGAGGGTATGACTACAGATGAATGTCGTCTGGCATTGGGCAATCCCATCCAAATAGAATTTAAACAGGACACCCGTTTTGAAAGCTGGTTGTACGCCCGTAAAATTCTTGAATTTGAAAGTGGCACGTTGCTTCGTTATAAATAAATAAGGAAAGAGGGAATGATTTTATAAAAATAATACCGTATATTTGTTCCTTAAACAAGTCTTAAATTCTTAATTTTTAATTCTCATATAAAAGAAATGGGTAGAGTTCTTATTATCGGTGCGGGCGGTGTAGGTACCGTCGTTGCGCACAAAGTGGCACAAAATGCCGATGTATTTACTGACATTATGATTGCCAGCCGCACTAAATCCAAATGTGATGACATCGTGAAAGCCATTGGTAACCCTAATATAAAAACAGCCAAAGTAGATGCTGATAACGTAGACGAGCTGGTAGCTTTATTCAATGACTTCAAACCGGAAATGGTTATCAATGTTGCCCTCCCCTATCAAGACCTGACCATTATGGAAGCTTGTCTGAAAGCTGGAGTGAACTATCTGGATACTGCGAACTATGAGCCCAAAGATGAAGCTCATTTTGAATATAGCTGGCAATGGGCTTACCACGATCGTTTCAAAGAAGCCGGGCTGACAGCTATCTTGGGTTGTGGTTTTGATCCGGGTGTAAGTGGAATCTATACGGCATATGCAGCTAAACATTATTTCGACGAAATTCAGTATCTGGACATCGTAGACTGTAATGCAGGTAATCATCATAAAGCGTTTGCCACTAATTTCAATCCGGAAATTAATATCCGTGAAATCACCCAAAACGGACGTTATTATCAAGATGGTAAATGGGTAACTACCGGGCCACTTGAGATTCACAAAGATATTACCTATCCCAATATCGGTCCGCGCGATTCATATCTGCTCTATCATGAAGAGTTGGAGTCATTGGTAAAACATTTCCCTACGATCAAGCGTGCACGCTTCTGGATGACTTTCGGTCAGGAATATCTGACTCACCTGCGCGTAATTCAGAATATTGGTATGGCCCGTATTGATCCAATCAATTACAATGGCGTAGAAATCATCCCGTTACAATTCCTCAAAGCCGTATTGCCTAACCCACAGGAACTGGGCGAAAATTACGAGGGCGAAACTTCCATTGGTTGTCGTATCCGGGGATTGAAGGATGGCAAAGAACGCACATACTATGTATACAACAATTGTAGCCATCAGGAAGCTTACAAGGAAACTGGTATGCAGGGAGTCAGTTACACTACCGGTGTACCGGCAATGATCGGTGCTATGATGTTCTTCAAAGGAGAGTGGAAACGTCCGGGTGTGAATAATGTAGAAGAGTTTGATCCGGATCCGTTCATGGATCAACTGAATAAACAGGGATTGCCCTGGCATGAAGTATTTGATGGTGATTTAGAGTTATAAAATAGTATGGGATTAAACGTTGGAGATAAAGCTCCCGAAATATTAGGAGTAAACGAAAAAGGAGAGGAAATCCGTCTCAGCAATTATAGAGGAAAGAAAATCGTAATCTACTTTTATCCAAAAGATAATACTTCCGGATGTACAGCGCAGGCTTGTAGCTTGCGTGACAATTACTCAGAACTGCGTAAAGCCGGTTACGAAGTGATCGGTGTAAGTGTAGATGATGAGAAATCACACCAGAAGTTTATAGCTAAAAACGAATTACCCTTCACTCTCATAGCCGATACAGACAAAAGATTGGTAGAAGAATTCGGTGTATGGGGAGAAAAAAAACTGTATGGGCGTGCATACATGGGAACCTTCCGTACTACTTTCCTTATTAACGAAGAAGGAATTATAGAACGGATCATTGGACCTAAAGAGGTGAAAACCAAAGAACACGCCGCTCAAATTTTAGTAAATAAAGACTAATCAGTCAGTATACTGACTACTAAATTCTAACTACTAACTACTAAAATAGTATGGCAAAGAAAGACGAACTTAATTTTGAAACAGGAAATAATATGGCATCAAGCGAAAAACTAAAAGCCTTACAGGCTGCCATGGACAAGATAGAAAAGAGCTTCGGCAAAGGTTCTATCATGAAAATGGGTGACGAAGTTGTAGAAGAAATGGAGGTTATCCCTACCGGATCAATCGCATTAAACGCAGCTCTTGGCGTAGGTGGTTATCCACGTGGTAGAATAATTGAAATCTATGGTCCGGAATCTTCCGGTAAAACAACTCTGGCCATCCACGCCATTGCTGAGGCACAAAAGGCAGGAGGTATTGCAGCATTTATTGATGCTGAACATGCGTTCGACCGCTTCTACGCAGAAAAGTTGGGAGTAGATGTAGACAATCTCTTTATCTCTCAACCGGATAACGGAGAACAGGCATTAGAAATAGCCGAGCAGTTAATCCGTTCTTCTGCCATTGACATTATCGTTGTGGACTCTGTGGCAGCGTTAACACCGAAAGCCGAAATTGAAGGCGATATGGGGGATAACAAAGTTGGCTTACAGGCACGTTTGATGTCTCAAGCACTACGTAAACTAACTTCTGCAGTAAGCAAAACCCGCACTACTTGTATTTTCATCAATCAGTTGCGTGAGAAAATCGGTGTAATGTTTGGTAATCCGGAAACGACTACCGGTGGTAACGCATTAAAATTCTATGCCTCTGTACGTTTGGACATCCGTGGTTCTCAACAAATAAAAGATGGCGAAGAAGTTATCGGTAAACAGACTAAGGTGAAAGTAGTGAAGAATAAAGTGGCACCTCCTTTCCGTAAAGCAGAGTTCGATATCATGTTCGGCGAAGGTATTTCCCGTTCCGGTGAAGTGATCGATCTGGGAGCTGATATGGGAATCATTAAGAAAAGTGGTTCATGGTATAGTTACAATGATACTAAACTGGGACAAGGACGTGACGCTGCTAAACAGTGTATCGCCGACAATCCGGAATTGGCAGAAGAACTTGAAGCATTAATATTTGAAAAACTGAAAGAACATAAGTAAAATTAAAGATTGAAAATTAAAGGCTGCGCAATTGGATTAGTAATCCCTGCACAGCCTTTTGTTTTTATCCTTTTTTATCAATCAATAGCTGATCAACCTTCTTAAAACCAATAAATATATGCCAGTGTACTACAGCTAATAACAACCCACAGCAATATACCTTGAATCAATGGCTTTAACCCTACCGATCTTACTACATCCATAGAAAGAGAAGCACCTATGAAAAACATGGTTATAGTCAAAGTTTTACGAGCCAAGCCATTAATAGCAGACCCTAACTCCGGAATACTACCTAAGAGATAAGTATTTACTATCATAGCCAGTACAAAGAAGAAAATAAACCAGGGAATACTTATTTTTTGTCCCTTGCTTTTGAATATAAACGAAGTTGCAAATGCCATCGGAATAATCCAAAGAGCACGAGTCAATTTTATAGTAGTAGCTACCTTCAAAGCTTCTTCACCGTACGCTGCTCCTGCTCCAACAACAGAACTCGTATCATGAATAGCAATGGCAGCCCATGTTCCGAATTCATGCTGGCTCATACCCAAAGCGTGACCAATAACCGGAAAGATAAACAATGCAATTGCGTTTAGAATGAAAATGGTAGCTAATGCCACAGACATTTCACTATCATTTGCTTTCACCACCGGTCCAACAGCAGCAATAGCACTCCCTCCACAAATAGCAGTACCGGAACTGATCAAATAGGAGGTATTACGATCCAGCTTCAATACCTTGCGACCAATAAACCACCCGATCAGTAAGGTACCAATAACAGAAATAATTGTGAACTCCATACCTTCTTTACCGGAAGCTAAAGCAGAATCAAGATTCATACCAAACCCCAAACCGACTACTGAATATTGCAATAAATATTTTGAGGTTTTCTTATTAAACTTTGGATGTGCCTGCCCACAGATCAATGCAAATGCTAATCCTAAAAAGAGAGCTAAAGGAGGGGTTACCCATGCGGAAAGGGCATGCATTCCTGGAATGTAGTCTAACAACAAGAAAAAAGTTAAAATAGAAAGTAAAGACACATAAACAGTTTTATTATTTGCCTTTAATGTTCTTGTAATTGCTAAAGCCATATCTTTATTATTTAATTATTTTTTCGGCTGCAAAGATATGCTTAGTTTATGGGCTATGCCAATCGTTTCTATTTATGTGCTATAACTTTTTATTATCACCTCCAAATAGAAATTACTTATAGTATAAATTTTCTACTACTATCTTAAGATTGATTTATACTATAAGTAATTCAACTATCTTTTATAAACATTTGTTATTTCAATAAATGTTTATTTATAAAATTCCATGCACCTTCTTTGTAATAGCGATGCCCTCCATTGCCAATGTAAAGTTCGCAATTATCCGGAACACCGGCAGCCGTATATATTTTCTTCAGATTTATAAAAGCTTTCTGAGTTTCTTTGAGAGGAAACATTGTATCGTCTTTTCCATTCAAAGTACAAAAAAAGCGAGGGGCTATCAACCCTGCGATATCAGACATTTCACCATACTCCAATATTCCCGGAACATAATTACAGTCACAATGATACATTGCTCCAATACTCCCTGTAAAAGTACAAAAATAGGAAGATGGAATCGACATCGAAATACGAGTATCGCATGCTCCGGCAAAAAGAGTCGTCGTCCCACCTCCCGAATTACCAGAAACAATAATATTAGACTTATCAACGGGCAGCTCTGCCAATGCCCAATCTATCAACTTAGAAATATCCCACACTCTATCACCTATAGGAGTTCGCCCAACCAATAAGTCTTGCATTAATAGCGTACGACAAGAATATGGTACATCCTTTGCCTTATCTTCCGAAGTACGTGTCTTTCCGAATCCTCTTGAAGTAGGAGCTATGGCAATAAAACCGTTCTGCACTGCTTGTACAGCAACATTTCTTTCGCCAATCTCACCCTCAATACGCTCCTGCTCAGAGAGATATATTCCGGCGTAGGTTTCCGTATTTTTCCCATGTCCGTGCGGTGTTATCATTAAAGGCAGGTTTCCTTCTTTATTTTTAGGTAATAAAAGCACAAACGGCAGGGGAACAGTCGGTTCAGTCCATATTTCCCATCTCTCTCTAACAGCATATCCGATATCTTCAGAATTGATTTTCCTGGCTTTAATTTTAAATGAAGCCAACTGCTTTTCTAACTGACTGATCCCTAATCTTTCTTTTAATTTATCTCTAAATTCTGTCTGCCAAACATCGACTTCCTCAGATGTCGTACCTTTAAATGCATACTTCATTTCAGTACTGTTATAGAGGTCTTCATAATAAGCAGATGCGGAAAAACTGTCTTTATAAGCAAGGTCTCGCTCTCTCAAAATATCATCTTTTTGAGTTGTTTTTTGGTAATTTGTACATTGGGGAACAATTAATGTACTTGACAACAATGCAGACCAGTAAATTATTGACTTCATAAGCATATAACATTTTTTATCTTAATGTGAACTATACGAATGATTATAACTTTATACTTGCCACTATTTGATACAAGAAAGCGGCCTTAATATAACTTTACCCGAGATTCCTGACGGCCGGGGAGACCAGTTTCCTGCGTCAAATTTCCCATCCTTTCCAACGTTCATTCGTCCTTTTGAATCGATGTTCGCATTATAAAAAATCTTCCATTCCAATCCTCTTTTATCCATATAAGAAATACGATTTGCCATAAGGTTGGATACTTTAATTTTCAGTTCATCATTTCCTTTCAATACAGAAGCTGGTATCTCTATTGTATATGGAGCATTAAAAAGAGTTCCCAGATATTTATTATTCACGTATATCGCAGCACTCTCATACAGATGCTCTATATGAAGTAACCAAGCATCTGCTTTTCCCGGTAATGCTGGTATACGAGTTGTATATTCAGCTGTCCCAGAAAAAGCTGCGTAGTCTTCTCCATATTCTGTCCATGACTCCAATTCTGTAACATTTCTCGCTTCCGGTAGTACAGGACCACCTTTCACAAAAGAAATCGTCCAATTATTATTCAAAATAACCTCTTCGCCTATCGGTGTATAATAAGGATACAAATCACCCGTATACTTTTGACTGAATGTTTCAACTACCATCGATTCATTGGGTTTCAAACTAAGCCATAGTTCTGTCTGCCCACTCTTCTCACGCGTCCGCGCATAACCGTCTTTTCCAGTCATTGGATTATATAATGCACACGATTTATAATCCGCATTCAAAGTTATCCAATCTGAAAATTCTTTATCTTTAGGATTCAAAATAAAATAATAGAAATTCCCGTCTTCTTTTAGTCGCCTGACACACTGTAATCCCTGTTTACAAATACTTTCGGAAATAATCCCCGATTCACTCATCAAATCCGAGATGGTCCCTGAGGTTATAAATTTGCCTTTTCCATATTGAGCAATACACACTTTCCCCTTTTCTACAAATCTAAGTCTATCTTTCAAAGAGAACAATTTATTTCTGTCGTGTTCTAAATCAATCAACCCCGGAACATCGGAAGGAAGCGTACCATAAAAAGCAACGGTAGCACCGGCCTTCACCAACTCCATCAATCGTTCAAATGTCTTTAAAGGCATATGTTTTATTTTAGGAACCACAATCATCTTATATGTATTCCCTCCGGCAGAAACACCATCTTTCCCGACTTTTACCTCTTGTAATAGTTGGTCAGACACAGCATCCCATGAATATCCGTTTAGCCAGAGATAACGTCCGCATTCATCCATTGTTACCGTTTTAAAAGAATGGAAGTAATGAAACATTTCTTTTCCGGGAGTAGACCAAAGGTCAGAAATTCCATAATAAAGCAATAAATCGTTAGATGGTTTTCCTGCCTGCAAAAAGCTTTGTGAACAGGCAACATAGTTATTGAGTGCTCCGAAATCATCCCAAAAACTATTGGATGGAGTAAAATGTACCGCTGCATAATACAGCCATCCCGGCCAAGAAGCATTTTGAGGAGAATAAGCCGTACCATGATAAAAAATATGATTTACACCTCCCAATAAAAATTTATCATTGGCAATCTTGACATCAGCCAATTTGGTTTGAAAATGTTCATTTAACAAAGTTGCTGATTCTGCTGACGTTAGCTTCTTTCCCATCAAATGAGCAGCCGAAGAAGCACTTTTTATATCCGTAATCGTACTCCCTTCTGTTTCCGGAATATCGCTGGCCGCATACAAATCCAGAGCATTAGCCGGAGAACCGTGTGCCTGGTTCCGAATACCTTTTCCTTGATGTTCAGCCCACAACTGCCATTTTCGAGTGAATCGTTCTAATAACAAATCAGAGATAACCATACGATAATCGTGTAAAACCCTACTATTAGTATCATCATCTGCCAAGCCTAAAAGAGCCGGAAGATATTGTTTTAAATCATATCCACAAACTCGTTTAAACTCTTTCAGAAAATCCGGAGTCCAATTTGCACATCCAACTGCATCATCCACTTCATAAGAGTCATTAAAATAACATCTTAAATAACTCAAATCATATCCGGCAAATGCTTCGTCGAACTTTTTCAAATATTCACTGATTGCATGCTCCGAAAAATGATCGATTACATTCCCTTCACCACCAGGGCTCGCACGTTCCACCATTTTACCATGATTGCCTTGAAACAAAGCACAAATCAACCAATCTCCCTTAGGAGCAGTCCAGTCTAAAAAACCGTTTTTCACCCTATCCGTAAGATCTATAGTTTCTGTAAACCCAACTTGCCCTGCCTGCTTCTTATTAGCTGTGACAGTAATCAACGGCAAACTTTTTTTATACCAAATCTGTGCATAACAATTCTCTTGCAAATTCCGGTTCGCAGTGACAGGTTCTTTCACATCGTCAATATTCACTTTCGAACCGTTTTGAGTATAAACCAGCGGTTGACGGACATATTCTATTCTCTCAGCCAGTCTCTCCCCCTCTTGTAATTCAAACGTTTTTGACAACATACTTTTACAGGCCATATCCTCATCGACCCAAGGCCCACCAAACGGCCATCCGGATGTATTCGCCATATCTACCCCCATGCCAAGGCGTTTAGCCTCAGCAAGGGTGTACACTAATTTATCCATCCATTCTGGAGATAGAAAATCAATAAATTTACTTTCTTCCCCCCTGACTCCATATACAGGAGTAATTTCAACCCCTCCTATTCCTGCTTTCCGATACGATTCCAAGGCAGCTGTAATATCTTTCTCAGTCAAGACATTCCCAAACCACCACCAACGAGTCCATGGTCTCATCTCCTGCGTAATTTCCGGCCATTTTACAGCTCCGGTTTCTTGCATTTTCGAACTATTAGAAAGAGAACAAGAAGTAAAAAATACTACAACAGTATATAATAAAAAATATTTTCTTAACATAATATCCATCATTTACTTAATTATTTAGCTAAAGAAACTGATTTTATTTTGACACGTCCTCCCTCATCATTAGATACAACAAAACCGATTGTCACAGGTCCGCTTGCCAATACTTCAAATTCCATACCCTGTTTTGTTATCTCTATTGTTTCATCCCAATGAAGATAAGCAATAACATTAGGATTACTTTCCACATCGTCAATATCAGGAAGTTCCACTCCCTTAGCTACTACAAAATAACAATTATTTTTTCCAACAAAACTAAACGGAACAAAAGCAGCATAATAAGCCCCTTCCGGTAAATCCGTGGTTTGATAAATTTTAGCATTTTCCAATGCACCCGTCGTTGCTTTATTTGCATAAAAATCCATCACTCCACCATTATCTCCCTGATAACCGCCTACATATATCTTTTTAGACGAATTATAAGTCGACAATACATTTTCAGTACAGGTCCAATCTTTCAGGCAGTCAACACGTCCGGAAACCAATCCTGCTTTCTGGAAAGGATTTCCACCATTTTTAATGTAGATATCCGTAATATCTTCCCAAATATGAACCACTTTTTCTTTTGTAACCAGATTTCCACGCGTACCCTTCGAAGTCAGTTTTACATTATAAATTCCAACCCCGGGAAACACATGCTTCTGAGGCTCTTTCTCGTTAACCGTTGACGACCCGTCATCAAAATCCCATTCATAATCCAGGCAGAAAACAGATTTATTGGAGAAAGAGACCTCAAATGGTTTCTTTTCGTCCATTTCGAAAGTGAAGTCCGGTTGAGGCTCTATAAACCCCGCTGTAATGTCGACAACAATAAGACTCATTTTTTCATTGATCTCTGCGTTCGAATTTAGTATCCTTATGCCTAATACATATCTTTTATCCAGATTATCCAATAAAAAAGGAATATCCACAGTTAAATTCAATTGTCCCAAATCTTCTCCCTTTGCAATATGTATTTCCGTATCCAACCGATATTTATCTGCAGGCAGAATTTCGGGAATAGTACCATCTTCACCCACTAATTCCTCCGAATCGATAAGAGCAGGTATCGTATCATTATCAATACCCAATTCAACACTCACATCATTATTACTCCATACCGATGACCGGTATATACCCAAAGGTATCAAAACCTTATTATTCTCCACATCGATTTTATAACGAAACGGAGCATTTTCTGTTTCTACAATCTGATCAACCTTATAAATAATACTTTCATAAGTCCCCGCTATGTATACTTTATCAACCGGATATTCAGATCCTGCATCATAAATATCTTTATATTCACATGCATGTAACAAGATAACCAGCAACAATGACAATGCTCTATATATCATCTTTTTCATATACTTTATATTTTTATTCGTTAAGAAATTTACCATAATGGATTTTGCGGCCAACCAGCAGCCATTACTTGCTCATTCAAAATGACCGATCCCGGTATAGGATAGAAATACATTTTAGGTGAAAAGACTCTCTTTTCAACATTGATTTTTTTATAAGTAAATGTTTCATTTTCATTCTTACGTATCTCAACACCTGTCAAATCAGCATTAAGCACATCCGTCGCAATCATCCATCTCCGGGCGTCCCATAAACGATGATCCTCAAAAGCTAATTCAATCCGTCTCTCATTTCTTATTCTTTTACGTAACACATCCTGATCCGTATCTCCAATCGGAATCATCTTAACATCAGAACGGCCTCTTGTTTTATTCACATAAGTCAGAATATCCGGATGTCCGGGATTACTCTCATTCAAAGCCTCAGCATAGTTCAAGTAAATCTCGGAAATACGAAAGATCACCCAGGGATGATTACTTGTACCATTCACCATCAAATCGATATTAGAATCTACAAACTTTCTCAAATAATATCCGGTCATTGTCCCGTTCTTAATCCTTTTGTGTGCCCCTCCCTCAAATGTTTCTATAGTTGTATTTTTAAATGAAGAGCCATTGGTATATATCGACAAGGCCAAACGGGGATCACGATTACTATAGGGAGAGAGTGCATGTTCCGGATTATTCCAATCAAACTTACTGCCATCAATCATTTCATAATCATCCACCAAATTCTGTGAAGGAGTAACTCGTCCTTCCCCATTAGGAAATCCGGCCGGAAAATTCAATTTTTCAAACGTATTGGTATTTCCGCTTATACGTCGTACCAATATCAATTCTGGGCTTTGAGTTACTTTTCCCAAATCCGAATAACGTTCCATTAGTCCATAACCGGCTTCGGCAGACAAATCAATTACTGCTTTAGCTGCTGCGGCGGCCTCCGCCCATCTGCCCCTACGGTCTTTCTGTTCTAAGGTCACCAGTTCGGGATGTGAATATCCTTGTGCCCATGAATCCGTATTCCACAAATCACTGGCCGCATATAGCAATAACCGACTTTTTAAAGCCAAAGCAGCCCCTCTTGTCACTCTTCCTAAATTATCATTATTATAAGTTATTGGTAAAGCATCTTCATCACCATTTTCGCCTTCTCCACCCAAAATAGAACATTCATTAACTATAAAATCAACGCATTCTTGCAACGTATTTCGATGAATATTTTTAAAATCTGCATCCAACGGTAAAGCTGTTTTCATAATCGGAATGCCGCCATAACGTTTTACCAATTCAAAATGATAATAAGCTCTTAAAAAACGGGCTTCTTTTTTCCAATTGGCAATATCCTTCAATCGCGTTTTATAAATCTCTTGTGCGTTTTCACTCGGATCAAATTTATATGCGTCCAGATTCACTTCAAACTTTTCCGAAGATTCCAAATAGGTATTTATACGACGTATATAAGAATAATAATGTGCCCACAAATCATCCGGATTAACATACTGATTCCAAGAACCGGAATTAAAGACTTGCGCATTACCCTGCAAGGTATATTCGGCCTCATCACTTAACGAAGCCATCATCGCATTATCAATCAAATAATGTCCGTCACGCATACCTGCATACAGATGAGTAACCTGTTTCTGCAAATTGCCATATTCCACGGCAATCGCCTCTTCATTCATAGTGGTCGAATATTCTCTGTCCAGATCAGAACATGCTCCAAACAAGAACAACATAAAAATAAGATTATATTTATTTATCGTACTTCTCATTTTTTCTCGTATTTATCAAAACTGAATATTTGCTCCTAAACTCACCGTTCTTACTGCAGGATAACCTCCAATCCTTTCTGAATCATATCCGTCAACATTATCCACAGCAAAAAGATTGGTTCCATTCACAAAAACCCTTAAATCGGCTTTTGTTGCGGGAATAATATTTTTAAAAGTATATCCGACTTCTACATCTCTCAATTTCAAAAAATTACCATTACGCATCCAAAAAGTAGATGTTCTATAATTATTTTGTTCATTAGTAAGAGAAAGCCGGGGATAGGTTGCGGTATGTGCTGTCTCGTCCGAAGTCCACCGGTTCAATGCAAATTCCGAAACAGAACCATTGTTTTGAAAAGCCTTGTAATAACTAGCATCCAAATACACATTCCTATTCAACGCTGCATGGAAAAATGCCGAGAAATCTATGTTCCTATATGAAAATCCGAGATTCATCCCAAGCGTTATTTCCGGAATATTCGTATAACCGAAAGGAGCACTGTCATTATTATCGATAACCCCATCTCCATTCCAATCTTTATACTTCAAATCTCCAGGAACAACCTCTTTCCATGTTGGTTTTGCAACGTCCGGATTATCAATATCCCCTTGTGTGTAATACCCCAATGATTCCAAATAAAAAGGTTGGTTGATACGATGCCCCGTCTTATACAAATGTCCATTATTCTCGGCCCTAATATCTTCAGACATATATAATATCTCATTCTTGGCCATCCACATATCTGTCTTTATATAATATTCAAAATCTTTACCGATACGGTCATGATAAGTAATAGATGCTTCAAAACCGGTATTTTTAGTTTTTCCAATATTCAGATACGGTAATTCTGCTCCCATATAAGAAGGAATACTCCGATTCGGTAAACATAAGATACTCGACCTACGATTGTGAAAATAATCGAACGAAAGATCCAATTTTCCTCCTAAATTCGCCTCAAATCCTATATTCATCTTTTTATCTTTCTCCCATGAAATATCCGGATTAGCCAATCTAAGCTGTCTGAAACCGGAAAAATTACTATTACTAATTCCAAAATTATACCCGTCTGCTCCTCCATATTCCTGATCATACATAAAGCGTCTGTCACCATTAATCTTATCATTTCCGGTCAAACCATATGATGCCCTGAGTTTCAAAAGTCTTATCAAATTATTTTCTTTCAAAAAATCTTCCTCTGAAATAACCCAAGCGATAGACCCTGCCGGGAAAAATCCGGCGCGATTTCCATTTTTAAACGTTTCAGCAGCTTGTAATCCCATAGAAAACTCACCTATATATTTTCGGGCATATGCATAAGTCATACGTGCTCCCATACCGACATGTATAAAAGGTTGTTGTTGTCCGTATGTCTCATTCTCATACGAATATAAAAGTAAAGCATCTATATCGTTTCTGCCAAAAGAACCTTTATAATTCAATGATCCCTCTACCGTCGTATTCCTCCATTGATCGGACATTGAATCATCAATCGTTAACTGTTCTTTTTTACCAAAAGGTTCAGAATACAAATATTTTCCTTCAACATCTTTACCCGTTAACGCATAATACTCATAATTAGCATATCTATTAGAATATCCCAAATAATAACTATTAAAAGATATAGCACCGGAAACACTAAGTCCGGGAAGCAGCATATCCAAATTCTCCGTCAACCTTAAAGCAGAATTAATATTTCTCGAATTTTGTTTCCAATAACCACGTTCTGTAATATTAGCCAACGGATTAGACCAATTACTGCTTCCCCCCCATGAATTATTAGGATTCATTACAGGAAATGAATTAGGGGGAAGCTGTTGTATACGGCTAAAAAGATCATTCGTATTCTTACCGGCACCTGTCCCTCCCGGAGTTATTTTGTCTTCGATAGCAATTCCCAATGTAATATGAGCAGATAAGTTTTTTGTAATATTCACATCCATATTAGAACGGATATTGTATCGATTATAATGCTGGTTCTTGGTTTTATCAGACATATCAGCCGTACGTCTGAGTAATCCGGAATTTCCCAAATAATTTAATAACACAAAATATTTTACAATATTATTTCCTCCTTGAAAATTCAAACCGACTTTATACATCTCGGCTGTTTTCCGTAAGGTCTCGTCGTACCAATCCACATTCGGATACAGATACTTATCCGTACCATTTTTATAAGCATTCAAAGCATCCTCATCATAAAACTGAGCACCATTATTCGCATAACCATAAGCCTCATTGTAAAGACGTGCATAATCATACGAATCTAAAAAATTCGGCATCCGGGTTGGCTGTTGGAATCCAATCTGTGCAGTAAAATTTATTTTTAACGGAGAATTTAAACCTCTCTTAGTATTTATCAGTAAAACCCCATTAGCCCCTCTCAATCCATAAATTGCCGTTGCGGACGCGTCTTTCAATAAAGTTACTGATTCTATTTCCTCCGGCATCAGTTGAGACAAAAGTGTTCTCAGATATCCATCTCCATCAATATATTGGGTTACAAAGCCATCAATAACAATCAAAGGTTCAGTCAATCCCTGAAAAGTACCAAGTCCTCGTATAAACAATTTATTATCAATAACTCCAGCCTCATCCGAACCTTGACTAATCGTTAGTCCCGGTAAACGGCCGGCCAACGAATTAAGCAAATTAGGAGTAAAAGATTTCGAAAGCTCATTTCCACGGACAGAAGAAATAGCACTGCTCGTTTTATATCTTTCCTGTACATCGTATCCAATGGAAGTTTCGGCACATATACTGTCATTTACAGCAAAAGTGGAAACAGATATGGAAAGAAAAGCAAAACACATTATATATTTAAACATCGAATTCATAATATCTATTTAAAAGTTCAAGAAATATAACCATATCAATATCCCGGATTTTGAATTAGATAACCTTTATCCATTTCACCGGTAGAAAACGGATGCCTATACATCTTACGGTTGAAAGTCCTCACTTCAAAAACATAAGGTTCATATCGACATTCTTTCGTACCATCTATCTTATAGATTTTAATTCCGTACATATCGCCTTTCATAATCCCTTCCTGTTCACATATTTCCCAACGTCTGACATCAAACAAACGATGTCCTTCCATACACAACTCTATAGCTCTTTCATTCCGCACTTTTTCTCTGAATTCTTCCTGAGTCAGATTCCGAGATAAAGAAGGCATACCCGCCCGCTTACGAATTTCGTCTACAGCATCATAAGCCTCTGTAGGCGGAGTATCATAATATTCATTCAAAGCTTCTGCGTAACTTAAATAGAATTCTGCCAATCTGAAAATACATCCTTTAGGTTCAACCTGCACATTATCTCTCCGGCTAACTGAAAGTGGTACCGGTTTATGCATATATTGCCCTGTAATACATTTATCATTGCCAGTCTGAGACATGTCCATAGAAAGATTATCCGTAGAATTCCAAGGTTGACCATGATAAGTTGCCGTCTGTCTGAAACGAGGATCCAATTCTTCATATTTTTGCATCAGATCATCTCCTCCATTCATATTCCATGTCTGCTGAGTTCCATCTTTCTTCTCATATTTCATAACAAAATTAAATGTCATACAAAGTCCTCCACCCGAACCTCCGACAACACTCGGTATTTGTCCATTCCATGGAAAGTGTCCTGTACCGACTTTTCCTCTACACTGATCAGCAAGAATTACCTCTTCATTATCCGGATTATCCCATACGTATAAATAGGATATATCCTTACCGCTTTCATCCTTCCTTCCTTTTACAAGAGCCACACCTGTCTTGGTAGCCTCATCAAGAACATCTTTAGCAGCATCTGCTGCCGCTTTCCAGCGCTCTTTATCATAATTTCCTAAAACTATCAGATCATTATTTGCACCAAAATTCAGATAAGGTTTATCTGTATTAAAAGTGGGACTCGCAGCATAGAGTAAAGTCCTGGCTTTCAAACACATTGCAGCCAAATTAGTGAGTCTCCCTCTTTCGGAAGTATTTAACTCATTTGGTTTCGGTAAAAGTCTTATAGCTTCTTTGCAATCATCCAAAATAAATTGAACGACCTCTTGAACCGTATTCCGTGGAATTTTAAGATCCCCTCCTAAAGCAACACGTTCACGAAGAATCGGGACACCTCCATATTTACGAAACAGCTCAAAATAATTAAGTGCTCGGATACAATACCCTTCTCCTTTGACACGACGTTTGAAAGCATCATCTTGAAAAGGAGCATCATCTATGCGTTCCAATATCGTATTAGCTCTTCGTATAGCTTTCCAGTGAGTCGCAAACCTAAGATCCCCTGTATTACTAGGATTCATTCCTCCAGCGTTCCACGGAGCTTGACACCAGTACCACCCCTGGGTTATCTCGGCTTCATCTGTTGCAGCTCCCGAACCGATATCACTCATATCATGTTGGTTCCAGTATGGAAAATCACTTTTTACTCCCATAAAATAAGTTCCGGCAACGAAATAATCGATTTGTATCGGTGACGAAAAAATCGTATCTTCAGTAACATCCACTCCGGGAGGTTTCTCCAAATATCCATCACATGATAAACATATTGCATTCAAGAATATACTTAAAAACAGAACAGCGGTTTTTATATATTTTTTTTCCATTTTTATTGTGTATTAGAAATTAATGTTAAGTCCCATATTAACCGTTCTTACTATAGGATACGGTTCATAATTATTATCGTTATAAGAAGGAACTTCCGGATCTTCACCTTTCCACAACCCGCTCCAAGTAAGCAGATTCGTTCCATTCACATATATACGCGCCGACTCAATATGTACTTTTTTCAATATCGAATTGGTAAATGTATATCCCAATTCCACATTTTTCAAACGCAGATATTTTGAATCACGTATCCATAAAGTCGAATTCTGATAATTATGTTCCTGTGACCTGTTAGCCGAAACATGTGGAAATGTTATATTCTCGCCTCTTTCATATTTTTCTTGAGTCCAACTCCAATCTTTCAAGAAATCCAAGGCCGATCCATCTTGTTGCCAGCCTTGATAGAATTTCTTTGAAGCCTTTTTCGATGAGTTTGCCGCTCCTTGAAATAAAACGGAAAAATCAAAGTTCTTATAACTTCCTCCCAATGAAAATCCGTATGAGATCTCAGGGAAAGGGCTATAGCCAATAGGAACCATATCATTATTATTAATGATACCATCCCCATTCACATCCTTATATTTGACATCACCCGGTTGCAACTTATTGTTATTCCAGATAGATACCGGACGATTCGGATCATTTACCTCCTCCCAAGTATTATAAAATCCTTCAGCAATAAGTCCGAAATACTGTTCAAACGGTTTCCCTGTCCGCTGCATATACGGATAAGCCCTGTCAACCTCATCCATTTTCAATATCTCATTACGGGCAAAAGTAAACAGCCCTTTTATCCAATAATTAAAATCACCGATACGGTCATTATAAGATATTTCACCGTCAAAACCATAATTCTTCATTTTACCCAAATTATAAGCAGGTAAATCAGCTCCGACAATGACAGGTACACTACCTCTATTCGCCAGGATATTATCTCTCAATTCTCTAAAATAATCTCCCGTAAATTTAATTCTCCCTTCCCAAAAATAAAGGTCTACTCCGATATTCATTTTCTTCGCACGTTCCCATGTTAAATCAGGATTCCCTAATTTTCCTTCCGATGCTGTCAGATCCCATTTTTTATAATCGAGACCGATTGTTCCAAAATGATAAGCATTATTGCTTGCCGTAGCATTCGAATTATTATCCGAACTGTTATAAGTGTAAGCAGTAGGCAAATAGAGGAAGCGTTGGCCTCCAATCTTATCATTTCCAACCTCACCATAGGAACCTCTGATTTTAACATAAGTCACAATCTTATTTTCCGGGAAGAAACTTTCTTCGCTCAATACCCATCCTAAAGAATATGCAGGAAAGAACCCGAACCGATGTCCTTTTGCAAAATTCTCAGTACCATTATACCCGGCATTAAATTCAGCAAGATACCTGTTTTTATAAGAATAAGTAATACGACCTACCAAACCGGTATAAGCACTCGGAATCTTATATAATAAATTGGGATTATTATCTTTTGTTTGATTATACAACATCAAAGCACTTACCTTATGATCACCAAATTCTCCCGAATAATTCACTCCGGTTTCAAAATAAGTCCTTCCTCTTTGACTAAGAGATTCAGTAAGCCCATAAGGCGACGGAGTCCCTTGAGGAAGGAAACTCGGTGAACCGTCCGGTTTTTTCACAGCTTTATAAGTTTGAACCTCTTTGTAATAGCGGGTACTGTGCCAATTCCATTGTTGATATGAAATCATAGCGTGAACACTCAGACCTTTAAGTAAAAAACCAAGATCGTAAGTTGGTTTCACCGAAACATTCAACTGATTGGAATAGTTCTTTAATGCCCCGCTATTGATCATTATTCGCGTTACAGGATTTCTGGAATAATTATACCGACCATCCAAGTTTTCAATCACTTTACCATCCACTACTCCCGGCCCCGATGTAGGCGGATGTGCAAAAGCATACGAAAGAACAACTCCGGTATCCTCATTAGGGCGATTGACAAATTCCAGCTGATCAGATACATTCAGCGTTACATCGAGTCGTTTTGTTACCTTAAAATCAAAATTCGTACGAAAATTATATCTTTTATAACGTACTTGCGCATCATAATCAGGTACCAAATCTGTATTATTATACATACCACCTTGTGTAAAAACACCTAATGAAGCAAAATACTTCACTCTTTCCGTACCTCCTCTTAAGTTAATATTATGCTGAGTTTGAAGACTTGTTTCTTTAAACAGCATATCCACCCAATTCGTATTCGGATAAAATACAGGATCGGAATTATCTTTAAACTTCCGAATCTCCTCATCCGTAAATACCGGATCGTAGTTTCCAGTCAAATAACCATCATATTTCCGTGTTTCATTTAGTTGAACAGCCCAATTATATGCATCCATCGGCTCGCGTAAATTCGTAAATGAATTTATGGCATAACTGGTCGATACACTCAATTTAGGTTTCTCTACCATTCCTCGTTTGGTGGTTATCAGTATCACTCCATTAGCACCGCGTACCCCATATACCGCCGTAGCCGAAGCATCCTTCAAAATAGCGACATTTTCAATTTCATTCGGATCGATATTATTATAGTTTGCCACTTCTATTCCATCCACCATCACCAAAGGATTCTGTAAATCACTATCATAGGAACCTGCAAAAGAACCAATCCCCCGGATTCGGATAATAGATTGGTCATTACCTGGCTCACCCGATTTCTGAACAGCTGTCAAACCAGGTAAACGCCCGACAAGAGCATTACTGATATTAGCCTGAGACGACTGTACCAATGCCTTCGTATTCACAGAAGATATTGCTCCCGTAACAGTCTCTTTCTTCTGTACTCCATAACCTACTACTACGACCTCTTCTACCATATGGACATCTTCAGTCATAGTAATAAAAATATCACCCAAGGTTTTTACTTTATAAATTACCGTACTATAACCTAAATATGAAAATTCAAGAGTAGCACCTACCGAAGCCTGAACAGAGAATTTTCCTTCTACATCCGTAATCGTTCCCAATGTTGTACCTTGAACCAATACAGTAGCTCCGATAAGAGGCTCTCCCTTTGAGTCTACTACTGTACCTTTCAATGTCTTTACGTTTGCAAAAGTAGTCTCAATCGTATTCCCAGCCCATACAGATGTCATTGAGACGAGCAGAAATACCAAACATAGATATAGGAATCTCTGTTGAAAGAATCCTAAATTCCAACATTTAATACCGTTTTTCGTGTGTTTTTCCATTTTATTATAATATAGAATTTAACCTGTAAATTGTTCCTTCTTTTACTGTTTCCCCACATTCTGTCTCTTTCCGGACTCTATCAAAATTGACGGATCTAACATCGATACGTCTACTTTTTTCACCATCGATCTTTAAAAATAAAGGAGCTTCTTCCGATGTACGAAACCCGGAAAACACAACATCCGAAGACTCATTCAAATATACTATAGGGGCCTCTCCCTGAGGAAGATCGACCTGAAAATTATTCAGACTTACATTATGCACATCATCGAAAATAAATACGGGTCTATAATCCGGTTTCCGTAAACGACATTGTATGTTTTCCATCGTCAGATTCTTTACATGCCGAATATACAGACCGTAAGCCGGCAGTACCGGACCGAACATTCTATTTTCGGGATACTCATTTATCTTTTCCGGAACAACAATAGAAGCATCGTTTTCATCCGCCCCTCCTGTATAGCTAAACATAATATCTCTGAGAGTAACATTTTCAACATAACTACCGGGGATTCCCGTTATCGATGAAGTTATTAAACTTTGATTCTCAGCCACGATATTTGAAACGATAATATTCTTTAGTACTCCTTTTCCCCTACGGTTTCCCAAACGGATAAACAGGGGAGTCTGTACATCCTGCATCGAAATATTATTGATAACCACCCGGTCCATTGTCCCACCGTCAACAACCTCAAGTGCTATACCGGAAATAACTGTTGTATCTGCAGAAATACCCCTTAACATCTTTCGCCAGTTACGAACATTGTTTTCAGAGGCTTTCTTTATAACACAGTTACTGATACTTATATTCCGAAAAGTACCAAAAGATCCGGTACCGAATTTAATACCATTGCAATTGGAAGCGATAACACAATTAGACACTGTCACATGTTCCACATCAAATCCGGGAATATCCGTTTTAAAACAAATGCCATCATCATCACAGTCTACGATACAATCAGATATGACGACATTCCTACTGTTAATATCAATTCCGTCACAATTATGATTACCATGAGAATAGATCCTTATATTGTTCACAATTACCCCATCGTTATTGGCACAACGTAATGTCCACGATGCAGAATTATAAAGAAATACATCCTTTACCTTGACATTGGAACAATTCTCGAACAATACAACATGAGGGCGACGACCTTTATCATCACCAAACTGGAAGTTTTTATGATTACCTTGTCCATCAATACATCCTTCTCCCTGAATAGAAGTATTTTTGATATTTTCTCCGACAACAATAGCGCGTCCTTTGTAAGCTTTAGGATCAGTTACTCCCTGTAATACAGCTCCATTATGCAGGAATAAATGAACATTACTCTTAAGGAATATCGTTGTGGTTAGATAAGTTCCCGCAGGAACATACACCGTTCCTCCTCCACTCAATGCGCATTTATCTATAGCAGCCTGTATAGCTGCCGAATTATCCCGGGAATTCTGTTTTGCGCCAAAATCCAAGATGGACATATCGGCAGCGTTCACTTGCATTCCCCATATTAAACATAGCAGACTTAATATAACCTTTTTCATTGATCTTGTTTTTAAGATTACTATTTATTTTTTGTACATTCCTCCCATGAATCAGTGCGGAAAGGCACTGTCAACAATCCTTCTTTATTATATAAATTGGCTCCCGGATTATTAGACCAAGCATAACGGATAGCAACAGGATCTTTTACCTTATCTGAAAACACCACTACCTTATCTCCTTGGATATAAGCTTTCGCCCACTCAAATTTCCGGTCTTTACCGGCAATAGAAAAACCTGTGACATATCCGTATTTATTGTTTTTAGTACACAATCCTTTTTCCGCGTTATCAAAAGATACAATAATTGTATCCTTTTCCTTCCGAAACGATTGATATACAGGTCCCTCACATACCGTGTCTGTTTGACCGTATGTTTTATTCATTGCCACCAACGCAAGCCGTCTGCCCACTTCCTGTTTATTCACCGGATGTATATTATATGCTTCACCGATATCATAAATAACAGCCTGTCCTGTTTGCGGCAAAGTTAGCGTCATTGTTTGCGCTTCGCGTAATTCAGCCCATGGGCTATCCTTAGGTAAGATATCTTCCGAATTTATATTCGCTAACGATACCCAATAAAACGGAAACTCGTATCCCCATTGCCGACGCCAGTCATTTATCAGATTCGGAAACATGGTTCTGTATGCATAAGCCCGAACCGTATCGTGTTCGCCCTGATACCAGATCACCCCCTTTATACGAAACTTTATCAACGGATGAATCATCGCATTATACAATAGCGAAGGCGCAATATTCGGCCCTATTTCCACATAACCATAATCCATGCTGACAGCAGACTTTTTATATTTCCACTTTTCCGATAAAGGAAAATGAAATTTATTCTTCCCCTTTGTTTCAAGATAATAGTTCTCCGGTTCGGAGATAAAGCCTCCCGTATAAGAGGAATTATTAACCCGAACCGTTACCGTATTCTCCCCTGCTTTCAAAAGCCCTTCGGGTATATCATAAATACGCCGTTTATCATAACCGTATCCTTCTCCAATTTTCACACCGTTTATCCAGACAATATCACCGTCGTCAATAACTCCCAACGATATGGTACCCGACTCTCCAACCACCTTTTCCGAAAGGTTTATTTTCTTACAATACCACACATTTCCTAACGAAGTTCCCAGCTCTGTTCCCATCCACGCTCTGGGAAGATTTACCTCTTTCCACAAGGATATGTCCGTCTCCGGATCATACCATTTCTCGGCCATACCGATATCATTAGCCAGTGCTTTTTCAAATCGTTTCTTATTATCGGAATTCTCTCTTTGGAATTTTCCGAAATCATTTAATGCCAATTGATTATAATCGGCCGACATTGCCGGTGGAAGCATATCAAATGCTTTTCTGCTTGTCCATGTCCTTACTCCGGTAGCTCCCCAAGACGAATGTATAATTCCAATCGGAATATTCAATTGTCTGTAAAGCTCACGCGCATAATAGTATCCTACAGCCGTAAAATTGCCAACAGTAGAAGGAGAACAGATTTCCCACTCACCTGCCATATCTTCTTGAGGCGATGCGTTCACAGTCCGCGAAACATTCAGAGAGCGAATCATCGGATAATTGGCCGCTTCAATCTCTTTTGGAGCATTTGCGGACAACTTTACCTGGAATTCCATATTCGACTGTCCACTACAAACCCACACGTCTCCTATCAGAATATTTTTGATTTTAATCTTATTGCTTTTACCTGAAACAATCATCTCGTAAGGTCCGCCAAAAGGCATTTCTTTCAGTTGAAGTTCCCAATAACCGTCATTATTTGTACGGGTTCTCTGGTTTTGCCCATTAAATATCACAGTTACCAGTTCTCCTTTGTCTCCCCATCCCCATACTTTGACAGGAGCATCCCTCTGAATAACCATATTATCGGCAAAAACACCGGATACCTTAATCATCGCGGATAAATCAGCAATGCCCAATAATCCAAGAATAATCACTACAAATTTTCTTATCATAATCCGATTCTTTAACATTATCAATTAACTTCTGTAATCATAAAAACAAAGCTATCAAACATGGCACTATCATTTACATTTATCCCCATCTTCATCAATTCTTCGCCTGTAAAGATCTTGTCATTTCCCCAAAAGGAACTTTTCTTGCCCATTCTGTTCAGTTCTGTCAGTTTATACTTCTTTTTTTCGTCCAAGCCATCCAATTTAAATTCCAAGAAACAATCTCTACCGTGAAATTCGAAACTATAAGCAAACACAACTGCATTTTTTTTATCTTTATCAACATACATGGATGCCGCCCATCCGCCCTCATCATAAGGCGAAACAAGCCGGTATAAGTCACCGAGCTGCACTATCGGACGAATCTGTTTATAGGTCTCTATCGCGTTTTTAGCAAAAACACGTTCATCGCCCTGCAAATCTTCAGGTTGCAGTTCCATGCCCAGACGTCCGGCCATAGCCACATCAAACCGATACTTCAGCGATGCATGCATTTTTGTTTGATGATTAGGACTGATCGAAACATGAGCACCCGTAGCGATAGCCGGAAAAAACATATTAGTACCGTATTGAATAAATATCCGGCTCAGCGGATTCGTATTATCACTGGCCCAAACTTCATCATGATACTTTAAGGCACCAAAATCCAAGCGTCCTCCACCCGATGAACAGAGTTGAATAGTGATATGCGGATATTTTTTACGTACTCTGTCATAAACAGAATATAAACCATTGATGTAATCCACCCAAAAATGAGACTGCTTGTCAGCCGGAAGATATTCCGAACCGGCACGATTGATAAAACGGTTCGAATCCCATTTGATGTATGAAATATTAGGCGAACTACTTACTATATCATCAAATGTTTCGACGATAAAATCCTGTACCTCCGGATTCGTCAAATCCAATACACATTGGCTTCTGACTAATAAAAGCTCCCGATTACCGCTTCTAACGATCCATTCCGGATGTTTTTCGGCTAATTCACTTTTAGGATTCACCATTTCCAACTCTACCCAAATCCCGAACTTTACACCTTTCTTATGTGCATAATCGGCTAAATGACCGATCCCTCCGGGAAGTTTTTTCTTATTCACCTGCCAATCTCCCAATCCACACCGATCATCATCGCGAGGATATTTATTACCAAACCAACCATCATCAAGAACAAACATTTCAATACCAAAATCAGCAGCGGCATCAATCATCCTTTTCACCTTTTTCTCATCAAACTTAAAATAAGTGCCTTCCCAACTGTTCAAGACAACTGGACGTATCTCATTCCCATGCGCCAATGCGTACTGACGACACCAGTCATGATAATTTCTTGAAATCTGCCCACGACCGCAAGAGCTATAAGTCCAAATCATTTCCGGCATTTTAATTTTCTTTCCCGGTTCTATCAGGAGCATCGAAGCATATGGATTAATCCCCCCTACCATATGCAACATACCATATTTGTCAAGTTCGAAAGTCATTTTATAATTCCCCGACCAGGCTAATGATCCGGCATATATCTCACCTGTTCCCTCTTGTGCCGGAGCATCTGCTGAAAGCATAAAGGAAGAATTCACCGACTCCGTTGTCAAAATCCCGGTCCGTGCTTCTATGCTCTTTGTTCCCGGTGTCAACCGTTCTTCTTTCATTTTCATCTCAGCACCCCATCCTCCATAAAAATGAGTGAGATAATAAGACTTACGGTGTAAGGGAAGATAAGCCGAAGCTATTTTCTCAATCTTAACAATATCATTTTCCCCATTTTCCAATTCTATGTATTGAGCGATAATATTTTCCTTTTTATATGCCTTAAATACAACATTGACAAAAAGAGGATATAATTTATCTTTAAGCCGAATGATCGTTTCGGACACATTATCATCCACGTTTATCGTATTATGCTCCACATAATATAAATCGGTTGTAAATACTCCATCAGCGTGTGTCAACTGTAAAGCAGGATCCAAAAAGTCTCCGGAAGTAGGAAAAATCTCCGGTATAAGCGGACGACCATCACGCCTGAGCTTGTATTCCTTATTTAAAACAGTAGTCCGGCTATCGGAAACCAATCTATCTCCAAAATACAGAAAAGAGACCTTCTTATTTTCCGAAAGAGTAAAAAACATATTCAATCCGGCCGTTTCTATAGTTATAAAATCCATTGATTTCGCACAAACTTCCACTCCGCACAGAATAAACGATAAAAAAGTAATCAATACACACTTTCTCATATCATCATAATATTAGTTTTCCATTTATTTTTCAGACATTCTCACCGGCAGGGTAAAAGGAAATGCCGGTAAGCCATTTTTATTATATAGATTTGCGTTCACGTTATTTTCTACAGCATAACTCACCTTTACCGGATTCTGAATATTTTCACAACCTATTATTAATTTATTTCTTTTAGTAAAAGCTTTCACTTTTCGCTTTTCTCCGGTAGCATCAGTCACCCAAATATCATTTAGTTCCCCTCCTTTTATGCGCAATTCTTTCACAAGATTAAAGCTCACTACTATTTTATCTCCTTTAGCCACTGCTTTCTCCGCCACCGGATAATCTGCAATTTTTTTTCTCCCATATATCTTACTCAATGCCATATCAGCAAATCGTTGTCCGAAAGGCAATTTATCATCCGGATGTACATCATCCGCATTTCCAATATCAATCGTACAGATGACATAAGTATCTTTTTTCTCACGTGCCTTTAACTGTGCATCTCTCAAAATCGCTGCCCGTTCGGCAGACGGATAGTTAAAATTGGTCAGTTGCCCGACAAGAACAGGAAAATCCAAATGGAAACCGGCTCTCCAACTATCAATCATACTCTGCAATTGATATTCATATTCATCGGCCCATTCCACACTATTTTCTCCTTGATACCAGATCAGCCCGGATATGGTATAGGGCATGCAAGGATGAACCATTCCGTTATAAAGGGAACCGGGCTTACAATGCGGTCGTTCCAGCATATGAACACTTTTCGGTTTTTTGACAATCTTCCGGGCAGTACCTTTTGCCAAATTTTCTTCCTGCAAAGCCAATTTCTCTGCGTATGCAATGCTATCATGCGGAAAATCCTTCTTCCATTTCCACCATCTGTCTGTCGCTTTTCTCAAATTATCGTCAGAGGCCTGTAAATCATAAGAAAGCCATGATTCAATACCTGTTCCTGCCCAAGAGGCAGAAATAATTCCAATCGGAACATTTAACTGTTCTTGTAAGAAAACGGCAAAATGGTAACTCATAGCCGAGAAATGTCGAACAGTCTCAGCATTACATTCTTTCCAAACAGCATTCTTACCAAAAACAGATTCCTTCCGGTCTGAGACATGACGCGGAACATGAAACAAACGAATATTGGCATGGTCGGCATTTTTCAATATGCTTTCAGCCTCCTTTTCTTCTATGATTGACCATCCCATATTAGATTGCCCACTGGTAAACCAAACTTCACCTATTAAAACATTATTCAGTTCTATCCGGTCCGTTCCATTGATCAATATATGATAAGGTCCTCCAGCTTCAGGGGTAGAAATATACATATTCCATTTACCATCCAATCCGGTTTTTGCCACATACTTCCTATTGTTCCAACTTGTCTCTACGGATATATCCGTCCCTGGCTTGTCCCAACCCCAAAATGCAACTTTTGATTTCTGTTTCAAGACCATATCATTACCTATAAGTCCAGGCAAAATAGTCTTTGCATACAAAGTACCGAATGAAGTGATAGAAAGAAGAAAAATCACCAGAAGATTTACAAAAAACTTTTTCATAATATTAAATATTTTCAAAACACAGGAATTACTGCATAAAAGTATCCTCTGTAATATCAGAAAACAGAGTACTTTTTAGAAAAACTCTCATCATTACAAATAAGATTAATAATATAAATCCCCTGTTTAAGCCGATGTAAAGTAACCGAAGAATATCCAGAAAAAGAATCTTCAAGAATTAACTGTCCATAAACATCAAAAACTCTCATTTTCACCTGTTTTTCTTGATATCCATTTAAGCTTACATATCCATTATTGTCTACACGAATCAATTTCTCCCCATCGTTTTTTATTTGACTCAACCCTGTCCCCACAGGATCTTTATCCGTAACAATATTTTTCACATACTTCGTTACATACTCCATATCATTCCGAATTAAAAAATTCTGTCCATGATCTCGTATCCAAGTTGCAGGCTCAATCGTATTCTTGTAAAAATAGCCACCATCTATCGCATTCAGAAACACACACGGTTTTGGACAATTCTTTATCGTATTACGATGAATAATGATATTCTTAAAACCACCCGCAGGTGCCAAATCACCATTCGAAGCTTCCAATACTACGGAAATAGCAGCTGCCTGAGAACGCTTCAAATTTTGGCGGAACATACACGTTTCTATGTGATTACCACTTATTTCCAGATTTCTCGATAGTCCTGCCTCCATCCAATTAAATTCAGGAGCAATAATTATTGCACCGGCACCAGTATATGTTATTTCATTATTTTGTATTTTTCCATCAGATGATTTTACCAATATTCCTCTCCCCGGAACATGGCCAATTTTATTATTGATAACTCGGAACCCCGCTCCGATTCTGTCAGTTGAATAAATCACATCACCAGGAGTGACATTACTAACTTTATCCCAATCTTCCGCTGAAAAACGAACCATCACAGTTCTTATATACCGAGTATCTTTAATATCTTTAAAATAGGACAAACATTTCTTTATATCCTCGGCGGTAGGATCGGTTGACAACGTCACGCGTATAGGTCTGGCTTCTCCACGACATACCCCATCATTCGAAACAACAACAACATTTTCATCTTTCTTGATAGTTACATCTGCAAGATTATACTCCCTTGCCAAAACATACAATTGTTTATATTCTTTATCTACCTTATATACCGGATAGAAATTCCCGTTAATGGCTATCGGATCGTCATTTGTATACTGAATAACACATTCCTCTATAGTAGGTCCTATTGTCGCATGTCTACTATGAATTCCATCGGCAATACCAGGACGTAACCTATCTTGAGGATATTTGGGATCATCCACTTTCCGATCGATAACACAACGATAATAATGCGTATTTTCACAATAATGTTCGGCAAAATGAAAAGCAGGAGAATCATAAATGGTTATACCGGACATTGTCATATTTTTACAATAATTCATAATGATACAATGACCGACATAAGTAGTAGGAATATTATTGAATACAACAAAATCGCCGACCTCATAAGTTCCTACCTTAGGCATTGTCAAATTTACCTGTACTTTACGACCTTCTAAATAAACAATCGGATCTTTAATTTCATTGGTATAGAGATTCCAGATCAACTCTCGGGTATCTTTATCAAAAAAATGTACTCTATTCTGTACTGTTTCCGGATTCAGCATCGGATACCCTTCATGTATTTCCACTTGAAGTGTCTTTGCATCGGCCGACATTTGTGTAATTGTACCTTGTGTAGAGCACGGCGGATCATACTCTATTGTCAAATCGGAAAAAACCATATCTTCACAATGCTCAAAACTAAATGCTTGCTTCTGATAATTACAAATAATTGTCGAACCATTTCCCTTGACCTGAACATTTTTTTTATAACTAAATAAGTAAGGTTGTTTTCCATCTTTCAAATCAAGGATGTAGGTTCCTTTGGGAATATCAATCACAGAATTATTGATTTGAGCATCAAGAACAGTCCGTAGATCCCCATTTACTTCTCCCGCATTGCTCGTACAAGAGATCATTCCCAAAAAGAATAGTAAACCGAAAGATTTCATTTTATGTTTCATAAGTATTTTATTGATTCTTTATTTACTCGATTTTTACTTTTTAAAATTCATCAACCAATGGCCTATTCTCCAGCCATGCCAACATATTCATAACCAGATAATTCCAATTCTGAAATCCAGGATTTAGTATAGGCTCCCCATTTTCAGGCTGATAATACTCGTGTAAAGCCCCGAAACGTTTAAAATCACGTCCAAATAACTTTATAGTTTTCTCGGCCAATTCGTACGCCTCCTCTTCATACCTATATTTCACCAGCCCTTTCCAAACCATATAATTCGAAATCCCCCACACGGGCCCTAACCAAGATGACGGATTACCAGTAGCTTTCAAATTATACATCTTCTCCATTTTAGAAAGAGTTCTGATGCCATACGGAGCATTAAAGGTTTCTGTATTTTTTAAATGTTCCCGAACGATTCTTTCCGATTGTTCCGGTGTTGCAATATCTGCCCACATGGCCAAAAAACCTGACCAAACACCAATTCTCATGATCAGACAATCCCAATCACGAGGCATGCCACTATGTCTCTCAAATGCCTCCGCCCCCCTTACAGGCAATAAATTCAAATCTACACTATAGAAGAAACCGTCTCTTTCATCCCAACAATGCTTTTGAATAGCTTCTCGCAAATCTGATGCATTCTTTTGATATTGAGGTGCGATCTCAGACAGCCCCAACCTTTCGCACAAATAAGCTACAGCTTTCAATTCCTTATACATCAAACAATTTAAAAAAATAGATCCGGAGCTTCTTGCCGGACGATAATAGGTACACGGATCATTATCTACTCCGATAGCTACATCATTTTGCCAATAATATAATCCGGTAGCCCGATCTCGGTGATGGTTAATATAATTATTCACAAAAGTCTGAAGATAATAAAATTTAGCTCTAAGCCATTCGGCATCACCACCATTGAGTTTTGTTAAAAATGCAGCATGTTGAGCCAAACACGGCTTATGCATATTCGTTTTATAAATTTCTTTAGGTTGTATTTCGGCTCTCACAGATTCCCGCTTTATATTTATAGGTATCCAACCATCCATTCCTCCAAATTCCAAAAAATTCAAGATACAACCTTGCTCATATTCTATGGCCTCTTTCGAAGCTTTATCATTACCTATATCCAACAATATCTGACGTAGTGCTATATTAGTCAGCCAAGAATCCCAATCCCATAAAACATCGGAGTATTGACTGCTTCCCGGAGTAATAAAAGGATATTTCAAAGCCATTCCCTCTTCTCTGAACATCCCTTTGTAATCATTGTAAATACATTTTTTTATGATAGAGCTATAATCTCTCCATGTTTCTTCTTGTTGAGAATAAACAGAAAATATTGCTATCGAAAATACAATAAATAAAGAAAAAGCTCTTTTCTTTTCCAAGAATCTATCCATAGTTACAGGATTTAGTATTCAATAATCATTTTATATAATTCACAGAAAGGTGCATAAACCTTTTCAAAGCACCTTTCTGTGTTTTATTCTTATTTCAAGATCTTTTCAGAATATACTTTTCCATTTTTATCTACTATCCGCACGATGTAAATACCCTTTTCCAGATTCCGTATATTAACAGATGTAACGTTCACAGCAACAGGAATACACGGCATACCAAAAGATGTATATATTTGAACCGATGCAACTTCTTCAGAAAAATACAAAATACCTGTAAGATGATTCAAATAAACACAAATCTGAGAATCCACTTTAAATTCATTGACGGAAGAAACAACTCCATTATACTCGAAAGCACCTAAGTCTCTGGAATTACCAGTTTTAGCAACACCTCTTATATCAGTTTGCGGAATCAATTCTTCTCCTTTATATATCAACGAAGAAACTCCATTATCAATAGCATATCCTTCAGGATCATTGATCTCGATATAAGGAATACCTTCTGTCGGTTCGGTTAACTTACGATTAATTCCCACTTGTTTCAGTTTCTGGTCAGTAGACTTGCCACGAACACTTTTATTGTTATTTGCCGTAGCAATATCTTCATTATTAAAATGATATAAAAATCCGGCACCCCAAGTCGCATCATACGCTCCACCTACACCATCAATCAAATTATTCTTAATAATATATTCACCTGTCGATCTGGCATCTTTTTCCCGGATTGACCATCCCCAACCTAACTGGTCAACCATTGTTCCGTCACCTTTATCAATAGGTTCTATCATACAATCCAACATAATATTATTTACAAAAACCAAATCGAAATCACCACCAAAGTCACTGAAATTTATGGCATTCTGGTCTGTCTGAACTAATCCGTCAACACCAGTATTGTTCATCATGGACGTATTGTTTACAAAAACAAAACTTCCCGACATCCCTACAGTAGGCGCTGGTTTCTGAGAAGTAATAAGATTCGCTTGTGGGCCTTCCGTACGATTTTTGTAAAATACATTATTAACAAACTTCAAGTTTACATTTCCTTGTTCGCATCTTGCCCAGTGCATGAATCCACTGGCACCCACAGACTTATTGTTTGATACCGTACAATTCATAAATGTTACATTCGCATCACATTCCTCATTAAGGAATAAACGTATGCCACCTCCTGTAGCATTTCTGGCTGTATTAGTAGCCACGTTAGAATCAAAATAACACTTATCAAAAGTAATATCCATCTCCATACCTTCTATGTATAAAGCACCTCCGGCAGCTCCACTACCATTTTCAGCCACACCGTCTCCCGTTTCATTATTTCTGAATATACAATCTTCAAATCGGGCATAAATAGGATTCTCAGATTCTCTCAGACAAACGGCACCGCCTTGATAAGCTTTACATCCTTCAAAAATTGTATTTTTTACAACCAGTTTACCTTCACTGCAAATAGCGCCTCCACGGCAGTTTACTCCAGTAGTAACCACTCCGTTTCTTACAACAACATTATTAAGATTCAACTCCGAATACGGATCTACGTATATCATACCACCAGATCCGGTTCCCCCATCCCGATGTAAATTTTTCAGCGTAATATCTTCCAAGTTCAACTTCACTCTTTTCAAATCAAAGAAACTTGAAACATTCATTTCTCCATCATTAAACTCATCGTCATTCACCCCCATTATTGCAGCTTCAGGAGTACCCCCTTTTATTGTAACTTCTTTGATAGTAGCCTCCTTACTTACGTCAATTACCGGGTCCAAATAGATTTCATCCAATACAATAATTGTACATCCATCAGTCCAATTATCAGCATTTAGTGAATACCAGGGTTGCTCTTTAGTTCCAGGATTATCATCACTTCCACTCGAACTTACATAAAAAGTTTCTTGGGCTGATAAATTAGACTGCCAGCACAATGCCAATACCATAGAGTAAAATAAGTTTTTCATAAATTTCAAATTTTAATGTTTAACATAAGCTCTATTACTACATTTATATCAAAGTACTTTAATGTTCAGATTATAACCGATCAACGTTCGTTGGTCATTAAAAACTCCAACGTTCCACCCTGCATAATATCATCATATGAGATTTTATAATCTCTGATTTGCCTTCCATTCAACTGAACCGATTTCACATATTTATTCTCTTTAGACAAATCATGTGCTATCATTGTGAATACTTTTCCATTCTTCAATTTTATTTGTGCCCGAGGAATCTGAGGGGCACCCATTACATATTCAAGACTAACCGGATTCACAGGATAAAATCCTAATGCACTGAATATATACCAGGCTGACATCTGCCCACAATCATCATTTCCACATAGCCCATCAGGTTTTGGTAAATAGAAGCGATCGAATACTTCACGGACTAATTCAGCTGTACGATCATTTTTCCCAAGTAAAGTATACATATATATTACATGATGACTCGGTTCGTTTCCATGAGCATATTGACCTATCAGGCCTGTTACATCTCCAACAAATCCAGTCTGATCAGTAGATTGTTCAATAACAAAAAGTGAATCCAGCTTCATTATCATCTTATCTGTGCCCCCCATTAACTCTGTCAACCCTGCTATGTCTTGTTGTACATGCCATGTATATTGCCAAGCATTCCCTTCAGTATAATCACCACCGGCAGTCCCGGCATGAGATAAATGAAAAGCACTGAATGGTGTACGCCATTTGCCGTTGGAATCTTTTCCACGCATCAGTCCCGTTTCATTATCAAATAGCTTTTTATAACTCGCCGAACGTTTCATGAAAAAATCATAATCATCACCTTTACCCAATTTCTTGGCCAACTGTGCTGCACAATAATCATCATAAGCCCCCTCCAACGTACGAGAGACAGATTCTTCTTCTACAATGTCAAAAGGAAAATATCCATATCGGTCATAGGCCTCTACATCATATTTAAAATGAGAAACTGTCAAAGATTTCTTGATCAAATGATAAGCCTGTTCCACATCAATTCCTGGAAAGTTTTTCAAACAGGCTTCTACAATAACCGGAACTGCATGATTACCAATCATACAATGCGTCTCTTTTCCCCATAACGTCCAAATCGGTAAATACCCTTGGCATTCGGCGTGCAGTAACATAGAATTTACCATATCGGGAAGTAACTCCGGAGTAAGAATGGTATATAGAGGATGAGCCGCCCGATAAGTATCCCACAAGGAAAAAGTAGAATAATATATTCCAAAAGGAGAAAGCGAAACCGAATCTTTCGCATTTTTATATTGTCCGTTTACATCGGCTACGTTATTAGGTTGTATCAGTAAATGATACAAAGCCGTATAAAAATTTATTTTCTGTTCATCAGTACCTTCAATTTCAATCCGTGACAAATAATTCTCCCATTTATTTTCAGCCTCTTTTCGAACTGTATCAAAATCCCAATGTTCCAATTCCAAATTCAGATTCTTTTTAGCTCCCTCAATGCTAACCATTGAAAAAGCAACTTTTATCTGTACCTCTCTTTCATCAGCTAAACGAATTATCTTACGAGGAGCCTTATCTTCACGTCCATCCTCAGCATCTTCAAATGCTACAATTGGTTTATCTAACTTTATTACATAAAAGAGATCACGTTCAACCCAGGCCTTCACTCGCTGATAACCAGTTATAGTATACATATCCTCTTTTTGTATGTCGGCATCAAGTACTCTGTTATCATAACTATTTTCACTCCCAACCATTCCATTCTGAAAGTTAATGTATATTGCAGGATTCTCTTTTTCAAACTGATACCGATGCATAGCAACATGCGAAGTAGCCGTTAACTCTACTTTCACCGAATTATCAACTAGCTCCACAGAATAGTAACCAGGATTAGCCACTTCTGAATCCTTCCGATACGTACTTTGAAAATTCTTTGTATCCTTCCCTGAAAATGGCATAATCAGTATATCACCCATATCCGGTACTCCTGTACCATTCAACCGATTTTGAGAGAATCCTGATATTATGGTATCCTCATAACGATATCCGGCACAATAATCCCAACCAATACACCCGGTCTGAGGACCAGGTTGTACCATCCCCAAAGGATAAGTCGCCCCCGGAAAGGTATGCCCTGTATAAGTAGTACCTATAAAAGGGTCTACATATCGATTAAACTCAGAAGATATTTGTTTGTTACCAGAACATGAAACAAATAATAATGTAACATATAGAAAAGGAATACGGCTTTTCATGGGTTCAATGATTTAAGATAATTCTTTAATTAATAATTTGCTTTCCTTTGTCTTCAACAGAGTACCAAAATCTATAGAACACAGATCAAGTACTAAAAACTTAAGCAAATGTATGTGTATGAACCTAATAAAAGATTAATCAGACCTTAACTGAAGTAATTTATTAAAAATAAAAATATAACCCACTGATAACATGAGTATTAAGACCAAAAAAAAATTAAGATTCAATCAAGTTTACACACCTTAATTGAATCTTAATTTATCATTAATGAACTAAAACACTTTAAAATATAGTCTTAAAAATAGAATGATAATGTAACTATCTACTATGATACAACTTCGTCGTAACTAATTTCAGGATAAGCATTAAGCAAACGTAAATGTTCTTGCGCAAATTTATCAAAACATTGTTTAGAAGCACCTTTCTGTCCGAGCAAAAACAATGCACGACATTTTATTCTCACAGCTTCCTCATCTATATTATCATGAAGCAATATCACATTAGCAATTTTCACCTGCAAATTCAAATCTGATTCTACCTCCGGCAGCAATACAGATTTCAAAAGAACTTCTATCAAAAGGGTCGAATACTCAGATTTGTATCCATCTGCCCATTCCGCATTCAAATTAGGAAGAAGAGTTCCATTCTGAGCAATATCTAAAATGGCAGTCAATATATTCGCACTAACTCTCTTTTCTTCCTTAGTCTTTTTCAGTAAGAGCATGATGTTTTTATAATCACAGACAACTTTATCCCCCATCTCTACAAACCAATAAGATGTCTTATTGACAATACTAATATCACCAACTTTCTCTAACAATAATCTAAGCTTTCGCACATTGACACTTCTGTTATTCGATGCACTGGCTTTATCCATTTCAAACCAGAATGTTTCATCCAATTTCTCCGAAGTAACCTTCTTTCCGTCTTTTACAGTATTTAATAAAAGATATAAGAGAATCTGTTTAACGATAGGAGTGAAATTATCAGTAATATCTACTCCTTCTTTATCAAAGACCTGAAATCCTCCCAAAAGCTTTACAGTAGAAACCGGAGTTTTTAATTCAACAACAGGCGTCTTTGCTGCACTCCCGGAAAAGGAAGAGATACTTTTTGCAGGAGGAGTTTCCCGCCGTTTTCTTCTTACGCAAAAGAAAACAACAAAAAATAAACCAATAAGTAATAAAAGGCATATTACAAAAATCAATTGATTACTTTTTTTCTCTGTCAATCCACTCTTCTGAATAACATCCGATACCTTTAATGGAGGATATGACAAAGAATAAATATCCACATTAAAATTATCCGATTGATTTTTCTGCATTAAGACTGCATATAAGACAGATTTTTCCTTGTCCAATATAAGATCACAGAACGATTCCATATCTAAAAAATTATATGGAATAGAATCGGCTATAATAGAAACAGAACCATCTGTAAGACTCACTTCACATAGGCTTAATAAAGTATGAAAACGATTATTATCATAAGCCAGTGCATATGCTTTATCTTTATCAATTATCATTGAGTTTGAAAAAGTTACCGGTACTCTCGGAACAGTCAAATCAAACAACTTTTTGCAAGTTTGATTTCGGGAATCCATTTCATACAGATCATAAAAGTTCTTGGGAGATTCTTCCTGTTTTCCGGATATACTACCATATCCTCCCAGAAGTAAAAATTTCCCCTTACCCAAATAACCTAAAGCACTCAAATAACGCGGAGAGATATCCTTTGACATATTCTTTATATCCCAAACACCACTGTCTAACGGATGTGTAGACAACCACGCTTTATAAGACTGATAGCCATATCCTCCAAACGTAACCAACTGCCTTTTTTCCATATCAATAAAACGATTATGGTGGTGTGCCGGTGCAAACCTCTGATCTAACTTATCTCCTGACCACTCATTCTTTGCAAAATCATAAAAAATAAAGTCAGGATATAGCAAACTGTAAGAAACCAACCGATCGTTTATACAATCATATATCATCTGGCTACTCCCCCCTGCTCCAAAAGGAGAACCTTTTTGAGTTTTAATTCTTTTAATACGAAAATCATCCATATTAAAGAAAACCATAGAATCAGAAGTAGCAATAAAAAGTCGATTCTGAATAGAATCAAAAGCTATCTGAGCATATCTCTCCGACACTGGAATAGATGTTTCTTTTTGCCATTTTATATATTTATCAATATCCCAACTTCCATTCTCTACTATCGCTTCTTTACTACAGATATCATCATACACCTTTGTACCTGCATATTTATCTAATTTCCAGAAATAGAGTAAATCCCCTTTATCATTCCGAACAGCAACATCTTTTATTGAAATAGGAGGTACATCTGAGCTGTAAAACACTTTAGTCCAATTTCTACCAAAATTAATTCTGATATCGTCTAATTTATTAAAAGAATAAGGTATCGTCTGGATATTATCATTAATAGAACAAATAATTTTGCCTTGCTTGAAATTAATCTTCATCTTACTCCAGTCCTCCCGACTCTTGGGTAACGATATTTTAAAATCAACATTAGCTAAAGCTTTATCATCATCAATCAATACAAAATTAAGCTTAGAAGCATTTATATTCGATATTATATCAAAACTATTAGTACCAGAGGTAACCCTACATATATAACCATAAGTCTGTACTCCTGGATTAAATTTAATATCAAGCTCTAATGAAAAACCATCCTGAAACGAAAAAGGATCATCCGGAGTTAGATTCAAAGACGTTCTCACATCTTGATTTACAGTATGAGAATAAAAGGTCAAGCCATAATGAATGTTACTTCCATTCACTTTAAAAAACGAGAAACAAAAAAACAATAATAGATATATTCTTCGCATAACAACAAGCCCTCATCAACGGAATAAAAATGTTAAAATAGTATTTTACAAAAGGTTTAATTATTAATTTTATCATAAAAAGGTAAATTACTCATATAGCAATATCCTCTGCAAATATTCACTAAAATTCCAAGAATAAGCAAACAAATAGCCATAAATCTTATATATAAAAGAGGGACTAACAATCTTTTCAAATTTTTATAGTACCAAAAGCGTGGAACTGCGTGCTATCATTTGTTTCTGAAAGTCCTGAGAAAACCCGAAACTACAAATGAATAGACAGCAGACCCACGCTGATACAGCGCGAGAACCGACTATGTCATTCTTGTAGTCTCTTAAAATTTCTCAGGTTTTCAGAAACAAGAATGAAGCATGACGCTTCTTACAATTTTTTTCCTAATAAATATTTTTGAGTCTATCGCTATAATCTCATTGCAAAAATATAAAAACTTATTAAATAAAAAAATTACATATACCACTTTTCTTGTAAATTCAATATTCATCCGGGATTTATCTCAAATACCAGAAGAAGTATACATTCAAGCTTTATTCTTTGATGGAAAAAGTTCACCATAAGTACCTATAAACTCTTCCCTCACAAACATGAAACAATAATTCTCTTTTCTTCCCTAAATAACTTCTTTTCCTCAAAGAGAAAGAGAACTTTTTTCAGGAAGGAAAGCAAGTTTTTATCCTGTGTTCTACAAGTATTAAAAAGATATTATATAAGGAAAGAGATATGGCACAGTATATAATGGAAGAAATGCCCGATATACACAAGACGGGCGAACGGGTACTCTACCCCCGGTTTGCAATGATAGATCAAATAGACTTCAACGGTCTGGTACGCAGAATAACGGATACCAGTGGATTCAAACCGGGAGAAATCGAAGGAATACTGAAGCAGGCAGCCTTGGAAATGGCCAAACTGATGGCGAACGGATGCTCGGTGAAACTGGATGGAATAGGAACATTCACCCCGGCACTGACTTTACGCGAAGGGAAAGAAAGGGAAGAAATCGGTGAGACGGGCAAGCACCGCAATGCACAAAGTATCATTGTGGGAGGGGTAAACTTCCGGGTAGACAGGAGTATGATAAGGAATATCAACGAAAGATGTTACTTGGAAAGGGCAAACTGGAAGTCCAGGCGTTCTTCTGAAAAGTATACACCGGAGCAACGGCTGGAACGGGCTATAAAATACCTCGACGAACATCCGTATTTAACAGTCCGTGAGTACCAAAAACTAACGGGACTGCTCCGCACAACGGCAACCAATGAACTGAAACAATGGGCCAAACTACCAGATTCAGGTATAGATACTTCCGGCCGGGGAGCACACCGGGTGTATATAAAACAAAGTACAAAGGAGTGATTACAAATTCTTGCTGTGATGCATCGCAAACTGCATAAATACTTGCGATAAGCCTCCCTCCTGCCCTTGCTGATGTACGAAACAAAACTCACGCAACATCTGCATTCCTCTTATCTCTATGACACGGAAGGTACCGGTAGCCAGTTCCTTATAAATTGAGCGAACAGACACAATACCCATGCAATCCGTATTCTCCAGAAATAACTTAATGCTCTCGGTACTGCCTAAATACATCAAGACATTAAGAGAAGACAGCTTGATATTATGCTGTAACAAAGTACGTTCAAAGACATCAAGCGTACCCGAACCACGTTCGCGAAGTACAAGAGGAATACCTGGTAAATCTTCTGGAGTTATTTCATCCGGTAGCGAAAGTTTACTTTGGTTATGCACCACAGCCACCAATTCATCTTCTAAAAAAGTCGTATATTTCAGATTAGGTAAACGAAAGATGCCCTCAACCAGACCTAAGTCAATCCGATGTTCTTGCAACGCAGCTTCTATTCCACGAGAGTTTCCATTCAGCAAAGACAGATTTACCTGTGGAAATTTACGAATAAAATTTCCAAGTAAAGGTGGAAGTACATATTGGGCAATGGTAGTACTGGCTCCAAGTTTTAATTCACCTATATAATCACCATGCAGAAGATGCATTTCATATTCCAACCGCTTATAGGCATCAAGGATGCGTTCGCTATGTTCCAGAAGCAATTTCCCGGCTTCTGTGAGAGAAATTTTATTCCCCTGCCGATCGAAAAGCCGCGTCTGATAACAAGTTTCCAATTCCTGGATATGTTTTGTTATGGCAGGTTGACTTACAAAAAGCTCCTGAGAGGCTTTAGTGAAACTGAGATTCTTCGCTACACTCTGAAATACTTTCAAACGAAAATCGGACATATTAAGTAGTGATTAACGATTAGTGACAGGTGAAAAAAGAGACTTCTATAATTCGTCTCCTTTTATTCCCAATGCTTGCATCAGTGGATATGCCAGCATCTCCCACTGATACTCTATAGTCTCTTCCGATTCATCCACCCGGAACTGAATAATCTCTTTTTCTTTTACTTTATTCAAAACAGCAGTCACTTTATTACCATACTCTTCATTGAAAGAAAGTACAATCAGCTTTTTCACATCTGCCGAGTCAAGGACTATCTGCAATAAATCAAGAAACAGCTCTTCACGAGTCACCATCCCTTCGCAGGGTACTCCTGCGAAAGAGAACTCTCCAAACTGATCTGAAAAGGCAACCCCATCAAGCTCTTTTTTCAAATCTGACGGATTACAGAAAACCAGATTAGAAGAGTCCTGATCATACACAAATAACAGTTGCACTTTATTATCTCCCTCTTCAATACCGGCATCCAATGCCAAATAAGTAGTCAACAACGATAAATCAATTTCCTGTAACGGACGATTTAACACATTCTCGAAATATCTCTTCAAATCTGACACTATAAAATTCAGAAATGCGGCATCAACGAGCATCACTATCTCAGGAAGTTTTATCTTTTCATCCATAAAAATCTATTCTTGTCTATTTATTAGCGGATAAAGATACAATAAAGCTTTTATACAGACGGCATTAATCTTCTAAAATTTTACCACAAACAGGAATGGACTAGGGAAAACATTGAAACAACACTCTCAATGTATTGAGAAAAGACTCTCAACAGGTTGAAACACTTTTCTCAATACGTTGAAACAAAATGAAACATTAAAAAGGATGAAAACTTCCTCGCAAACAACGTTGTACATAGATATAAAGGCAGGACATTTTGTCAATCTATTATCTAAAATTACTGAAAAAATGGCATAATATGTGCATTGGCAAATCTTTTGCGCCCTTTCAGTGTTATTAGAAACGTGAAAATAAGAAAGGAGACATAAGATATGAACTTTAACAACTTTACCATTAAGTCACAAGAAGCGGTGCAGGAGGCCGTCAATCTGGTCAAAGCCCGAGGGCAACAGGCCATCGAACCAGTCCATATACTTACGGGAGTAATGAAGGTAGGCGAGAACGTTACCAACTTCATTTTTCAGAAGTTAGGAGTAAACGGACAACAGATTGCACTGGTTGTTGATAAACAAATTGACTCATTACCTAAGGTTTCCGGTGGAGAACCCTATCTGAGCAGAGAGTCAAATGAAGTACTTCAGAAAGCAACCCAGTATTCCAAAGAAATGGGTGACGAGTTTGTTTCACTGGAACATCTGTTATTGGCTTTATTGACTGTAAAAAGTACTGCCTCTACCATTCTCAAGGACGCAGGTATGGCGGAAAAAGAATTACGCAGCGCTATCAGCGAACTGCGCAAAGGAGAGAAAGTAACTTCACAATCAAGCGAAGATACTTATCAGTCACTCGAGAAATATGCTATTAACTTAAACGAAGCAGCACGTAGCGGTAAACTCGATCCGGTAATCGGACGGGATGAAGAGATACGGCGTGTACTACAGATATTGAGTCGCCGTACAAAAAACAATCCTATCCTGATCGGTGAACCAGGTACCGGTAAAACAGCTATTGTGGAAGGTTTGGCACATCGTATATTGAGAGGTGACGTACCCGAAAACCTGAGAGACAAACAAGTATATTCTCTGGATATGGGTGCATTGGTAGCAGGCGCCAAATATAAAGGCGAATTTGAAGAACGATTGAAATCGGTGGTCAATGAAGTAATGAAATCCGAAGGGAACATTATTCTGTTCATTGACGAAATACATACACTGGTGGGTGCCGGAAAAGGTGAAGGTGCCATGGACGCTGCCAATATTCTAAAACCGGCATTGGCTCGTGGAGAACTGCGCGCTATCGGTGCTACCACCCTTGATGAATATCAAAAATATTTTGAAAAGGATAAGGCATTAGAACGTCGTTTCCAGATTGTACAAGTGGACGAACCGGATACCCTAAGTACTATTTCTATCCTCCGTGGATTGAAAGAGCGTTACGAAAATCACCATCACGTACGTATTAAAGATGATGCTATCATCGCTGCAGTAGAATTGAGTAGCCGCTATATCACCGATCGTTTTTTACCGGATAAGGCTATCGACCTGATGGATGAAGCAGCAGCCAAACTACGCATGGAAGTAGACTCTGTTCCGGAAGACCTGGATGAGATTTCACGTAAAATCAAACAATTGGAGATTGAACGTGAAGCCATCAAGCGTGAAAAGGATCAACCTAAATTGGATACAATAGGCAAAGAGATAGCCGAATTGAAGGAACAGGAGAAATCATTCAAAGCGAAATGGCAAAGTGAGAAATCACTGATGGATAAGATTCAGCAAAACAAAGTGGAAATTGAAAATCTGAAATTTGAAGCTGAAAAAGCTGAACGTGAGGGTGATTACGGAAAAGTAGCCGAAATACGTTATGGCAAGTTACAAGCTTTAGATCAGGAGATAAAAGATACACAAGAAGAACTGAAACAAATGCAGGGAGGTTCTGCAATGATTAAAGAGGAGGTAGACGCTGAGGACATTGCTGATGTAGTATCCCGCTGGACAGGAATCCCCGTCAGCAAAATGTTACAAAGTGAGAAAGACAAACTGCTCCATCTTGAGGAAGAACTTCATGAGCGGGTTATCGGCCAGGACGAAGCAATTGCTGCCGTAGCCGATGCAGTACGCCGTAGTCGTGCCGGACTGCAAGACCCGAAACGTCCGATTGGATCATTTATCTTCCTGGGAACTACTGGTGTAGGTAAAACAGAATTGGCAAAAGCACTTGCTGATTTTCTGTTCGATGACGAAACAATGATGACACGTATTGACATGAGTGAATACCAAGAGAAACACAGTGTTTCCCGTTTGGTCGGAGCTCCTCCGGGATACGTAGGATATGATGAAGGCGGACAATTGACAGAAGCCATCCGGCGTAAACCATATTCAGTAGTATTGTTTGATGAAATAGAAAAGGCGCATCCGGATGTATTCAATATCCTGTTGCAGGTATTGGATGATGGGCGATTGACAGACAACAAAGGACGTGTGGTCAATTTCAAAAACACAATCATCATCATGACTTCAAACATGGGAAGCTCCTATATACAGAGTCAAATGGAAAAACTCAACAGCTCCAACAAAGAAGAAGTAGTTGAAGAGACCAAAAAAGAAGTGATGAACATGTTGAAGAAAACAATTCGTCCGGAATTCCTGAACCGTATTGATGAAACAATCATGTTCTTACCGCTAACGGAGAAAGAGATCAGGGAAATTGTTTTATTACAGATTAAAGGCGTTCAAAAGATGCTTGCGGGAAATGGTGTAGAATTGAAATTGACAGATGCTGCCATAAACTTTATAGCGCAAGCCGGTTATGATCCGGAGTTTGGTGCACGCCCCGTAAAAAGAGCTATCCAGCGTTATTTGCTCAATGACCTGTCGAAAAAGTTACTCGCACAAGAAGTAGATCGCAGTAAAGCAATCATTGTTGATGTTGCGGGGGATGGATTATCATTCCGTAACTAAAATAAAACAGATCCTTATATACAATGCCAGTATGTTACAAAATATACTGGCATTTTTTATATCGAAAAACTTAATAAATAATTCTACGTACTACCACCTCGCTGGCAGGATGCAGTATAACAAGTACGTAAGTTCCACGCTTCGGAAGTTCTAATGTCAATGAGGAGGAAATACATAATTCTTTTACCTGCAAATATCCGTTATCATTATACAAATAAACCATTGTATTTATAAGCAGATCACTCAGACACAATACTCCCTTTTCTGTGTCTAGCTGAAACTCGAATGTTTTGTTTGACCTTTTATCCATACCCCATTTACATCCATCTTCCAGTCCCCCAAGAAGATATTTATATATAAAAGCGTGGGAACTGTTGCCATTATCGCACTTGAGGCTCTGGACTGCCACTATTCAAATAATGTACAACAACACCCCACGCCCAATACCATATATTTGCATATACAGCGGAGCATGAGCGCTTGTTTCCATTATTCCTGAATAGTGAAATTGTCCAGATTTCAAGTACAGAATAATATAATAAACGCCTTTGTTCTAAGTAATTACCAAGCAATCCTCCCTCCTGACTTTTCAGAAATCGGTGGATTGCAACAAAGATAAGTAAAAAGCTCTGAATCTTATAAAGGAAAGCTCAAAAATATTCCTGCAAATATATAGTATAAGCAGAACAGAACGAGTTCCTTTTTGTTTAAAGCATTCCAATAAAAAAAGAAAAAGCGTGATAAACATCCTCAAAAGATATTTATCACACTTCTTTTATAACTGAAAAAGATATCAGATTACATCTTATTCCGCTGTTTCTACAGCCTCCTCTTGTTGTTCTGCGTCATCTTTAAACTCAGTAATTCCATTTGTAACAAGAATATTATACCATGAAATTAATTTTTTAATATCAGTCATATATACCCTCTCACGATCAAAATCAGGAAGTACTTCTGTCAAATAAGCACGCAATTCCTCCGCAGTAGCCTTCTTTGGGTCAATAGAAGCAGTTCCCGCATTCTCTTTTTCCTTGATCGATTCAAGAACGTCACGCAAAGGAACTTCAGCATCATTTGTATACATTGCTATATCTGCCAGAGAAATAATTTTTTCATTTCCGTAAGCCGGGAAACGCTTTTTTTCTGCGCTAACAGATTCAACAATCAGCATATTCTTTCCCTGCGAAATAAGTTTATACAATCCCGGTTTTCCGGAGATAGACAAAATAGTCTTCAACATAGTATATTCTTTTTATTTATTAGTTATTTTTTCGGTGGGCAAAGATAGTGTAAGCCAAAGACAATACAAAATAAGCAAGCCTATTTTTATTGTTAAGACGAGACCTATTTTCCCGAAAGAGAAGCAATCTTTCCAGATAGCAAAGAAATTAACTCCAGAACCTGTGGAATTAATGGCACTTTACCGTCATTAACGATTACAAATTCAGCCTGTTTACGCTTTTCCTCATCACTCATCTGACTTCGTATACGCTTCATTATAAGTTCACGCGAGGAACAATCACGTTTAATGGCACGCTGTACACGTAATTCCAATGGGGCATACACCATCACCACGACATCTACTTCAGCAGCAAAACCCGATTCTATTAATATAGCAGATTCCATACCTACTATAGAAGAAAACGATTGCCCCTCTACCCAGCGTCGAAAATCATCCTTCACCTGCGGATGAATAATTTCATTGATTCGCCTTGCATGATCCGGATGTCCAAAAAGATAAGAAGCCAGAAATGCTTTATTCAGCTCACCTCCTTCAAAAACTTTTTCACCAAGCAAAGCACAAAGTTCCTGCCGAATGAAGGGATCTGTATTTGTCAATCTTTTAGATTCAATATCGGCTATATACACAGGAATGCCCATCACCTCCAACAATCGCGAAACAACGCTCTTGCCACTACCTATACCTCCGGTTATGCCTATTTTAATCGCCATTAGAAGATACTTGTTCTATAAGAAAATCAACCTTTTTAGGTGCTATACGAATATGACTCACCCCATCAGGAATAGATTTGAGTTTTACCGTATACTTATCTGAACCTAACTTCAGTAACTCCTCATAAGATATATTTATAATAAAGGAATTTGCTTCAATTTTATAAAAGTTATGATACCCAACCTGAAAAGTAATCTGTACCTTTGAAGGAAAAGTACGCAAAACCTTATCTGCCGGAAAATTAACTCCATGCAAAGGCACTTCAACCGTTTTTTCCGTATACATATCTACCGGAAAAGTTAAATCTACAGCATTAGGAATGAACTTGGCTCCCTTTACCTCTGCCAGAGCAACATGATGTGTCAATGTATCTGCAATATTGCTCAAGTCAACCTTACGCGTGTAGGCAGTAGTTATTGTATCCAAAATAGCAACAGGAGCATAAACTAAAACAGAATCCGGCGAATAGATTGTATCAGAGAGATAGTATTGCCGGGCAGCAGTCACTTTACCCTGCATTTTCACCGGAACACGTTTTGATTTACCGGTAGAGTATATGTATTCCAATGTATCGGGTTTTACAGAAATCAACCGGGTAGATACATTCAGTTGGCTCATGATTTTTTTCTCAAACTCTGACGAATAAATCCGCACATGATTATTACGGGCACTATAGTCATTGAAATTAAGATTCACCGGAAAAAAGCTTTTTCCTAACATATAGTTTAACAAAACAGTTCCCCTGTCTTTTACCTTAATACGAAGTTCAGAAGAAGGTTCCGAGGTGATTACTACATCATTGGGAACTTCTTTCAAACGAACAGGAATAGAAAATTCCGCTTCATAATCATTGTTTAAAGTTTGGAGAAGCCAAAAACCACTGGCTATAAGAAAGAAAAATAAAAAGATCAGGAATTCCCTACTTTTTTCACTGAGTAAAAAGTTCCTAATCTTTTTAGAAAATTTCAAATAAATATACTTTATGTCCCTACGTTCGAACATAGGCTTTATTTATGTTTATAGCTTATTTAGCTGGCTGCTGATTAGCAGCAGAAGCGTCAGCAAAAATAGAATTCTTATCTATCTTAATTTTTACATTAGTTGCAATTTCAAGTACAATGTGGTCATCATTAATCTCTTTAATAATGCCATGTATACCTCCGGCAGTAATAACCTTTTGATTCACCTGAAGAGATTTACGGAAATTGGCAATCTCTTTTTGTTTTTTGTTCTGAGGACGAATCATAAAGAAATACATGATAACAAACATTGCTATCAGCATAATCCACATCAGACTTCCGTCGGGACCAGCAGCAGGAGCTTGCAGTAATACAGTCAATAAATTCATAAATAATCTGTTTTAGTTTTTTTAATCTATAATAGCAAAGGTATCAGTTTTTCGCCAACTTACCTTCTTTTTTTAATTGATTAACAATTCCATCCAAAGTTCCATTGATAAAGCTACCACTCTTAGCTGTACTATAAAGTTTGGCAATCTCTACATATTCATTTAACGAAACACTAACCGGAATGTTCGGAAAACTTAGAATTTCTGCTAAAGCAGTCTGCATTACAATTACATCCATAAAGGCAACACGATCCAAATCCCAGTTCTTGGTGTTTTCACTAATGAGATGGCGATAGTAATCTGCATTCAAAATGGTACGACGGAAAAGACGACGTGCGAACTCCTGATCTTCATCATCCTTAAATTCCGGAAGCAAAGCCTGATTAGCACCGTTCTTTTCTTCAAAACGTTTAATGGTTTTCAAAACAAATGTATCTACAATCTCTTTGTCATCATTCCAATACAAACTCTGATCTTCCAATACCTGATCCAAAGAATCATTATTAAAAACAAATGCTTTATAGAGCTTTCTCCATAGTTCACGGTCTGCTTCATAAGAATTATCAGCAGAAGCCATATATTCTTTATATATATCTGACTCCACTATTTTATCATAAAGTTCTTTGATAAAATCCTGGTCGTTAGCCCATGTTCTTTTTTGATTGGCTATAAACTCTGTCAATTGTTTATTTACTTCAAGTTGCGATACGAATTTGTTTTCAACAAATTTCATGTTAGGATACAACTCTTCTTTAGTAGGTTTCAGTTTGGCTTTTGCTGTGTCAATACGTTTTTGTGCGTAGTCCGTCAATGCAATCATAAGCATCAACAAATAGTTGTAGAGGTCATAAGCCTTTGAGAGGCTAAAAAACAACTCTTTCTCCGCTGAGTCTAAATTTTTGCTGCCGTTCTGATAGTAAGCATACACTATCTGTATGATTTTTAGACGAATAAGAACTCTGTTAATCATAATCTTTAATAATACTGTTATTAACGAATTGCAAAAGTAGATATTTTTAATGAGTTTCCACAAATAAATCACATTTTTTAATGTTGTATTTCATTCTCTGCCCTTTTTCTTTTGACAGTTGAAAAAAAAGTTCCAATTTTGAAGCCGATTATAAACAGACCTAATGATATGGAAGATTTAAAAAAGAAAATGAGCATAGATATGAATGATAAAGAGATTGTATTCTCAAAGTCCATTAAGGCTGGTAAGCGTATTTATTATCTTGACGTAAAGAAAAACCGTAAAGACGAAATGTTCCTCGCCATCACTGAAAGTAAAAAAGTGATCATGGGCGAAGGTGACGACTCGCAGGTAAGTTTTGAAAAACATAAGATTTTCTTGTATAAAGAAGATTTTGATAAATTCATGACCGGACTGACTCAAGCTATAGAGTACATCAACGACCAACAGGGACACATTGTGAAAGAAGAAGAACTAACAGAAGAGGTACAACCAACCGATGAAATTAAAATAGATATTGATTTTGAATAACAATTTCTTTGATATTTCAGAAAGAAAGCGTACTTTTGCACCGCTTTTTTGCAACATTGTGTGGATATCACACCGTGTGATGGTGAATTAAGCACTCAAATCACTTAATTTAGAGTAACACAAAAAAATTAAAAAAATGAAATCAATTGAAGTAAAAGGAACTGCAAGAACAATTGCAGAACGCTCTTCTGATCAAGCCAGAGCATTGAAAGCTATTCGTAAAGACAACGGTGTACCTTGTGTACTTTACGGAGGTGGTGAAAACATCCACTTTACTGTACCTGCAGAAGGTCTGCGTAATTTGGTTTATACTCCGCACATCTATGTAGTAGATCTGATTATCGATGGCAAAAAAGTAAATGCTATCCTTAAAGATATTCAGTTTCACCCGGTAAAAGACAACATTCTGCATGTTGACTTCTATCAGATTGATGAAGCCAAACCTATCGTAATGGAAGTGCCTGTACAGTTGGAAGGTCTTGCAGAAGGTGTTAAAGCCGGTGGTAAGTTGGTTTTGCAGATGCGTAAACTGAAAGTAAAAGCTCTTTATAACATCATTCCGGAGAAATTGATAGTAAATGTTTCTCACTTAGGTCTTGGTAAGACTGTTAAAGTGGGTGAACTGAGCTATGAAGGTCTTGAATTATTGAATGCCAAAGAAGCTGTTGTATGCGCAGTTAAACTGACTCGTGCAGCAAGAGGTGCAGCTGCTACTGCAGGAAAATAATCACAGAAATACTTCTATCAGAATATTTCGGAACGCAGATTATCACAGATTTTGGTCTGTGTTAGTCTGCGTTTCTTTTTCATTTCAATACATCTTTATTTATGAAATATCTCATTGTAGGATTGGGTAATATTGGCCCCGAATATCATGAAACACGCCATAATATAGGTTTTATGGTAGTAGATGCTCTGGCAAAATTAAATAATACTCCATTCGTCAGTGGACGTTATGGTTCTACTGCTTCTTTTTCGATAAAAGGACAACAATTACTGTTGCTTAAACCTTCTACATTTATGAATTTAAGTGGATTAGCTGTTCGTTACTGGATGCAGGAAGAGAAAATTCCACTGGAAAATGTACTGATCGTGGTAGATGACCTGGCATTGCCCTTCGGTACCCTTCGCCTAAAAGGAAAGGGAAGTGACGCCGGCCACAATGGTCTGAAACATATCGCGGCTACACTGGGAACACAAGACTATGCACGTCTACGCTTTGGAATAGGAAACGAATTCCCACGTGGGGGGCAAGTTGATTTTGTACTCGGACATTTCACAAATGAAGATTGGAAGACAATGGATGAGCGTTTGGAAACCGCCGGAGAGATTATTAAAAGCTTTTGTTTAGCAGGAATCAATATAACAATGAATCAGTTCAATAAAAAATAAGAACAAGTATAATTTACCATGTACAATGTACAAATTTGTAGTATGGTAAAATGACAAATCTAAAAATTGTAAATTGCAAATCGTAAAATTGTAAATATCTCTATGCCTGAAGCAAGAATAGATAAATGGATGTGGGCTGTACGTATTTTCAAAACACGTACAATTGCCGCAGAAGCCTGTAAAAAGGGACGAATCAGTATGAATGGCTCATTTGTAAAAGCAGCCCGAATGATTAAGCCGGGAGATGTTATTCAGGTGAAGAAACCTCCTATCACATATTCATTCAAAGTATTGCAAGCCATCGAAAAACGTGTCGGCGCCAAATTGGTTCCCGAAGTGATGGAAAATGTAACAACGCCCGATCAATACGAATTATTAGAAATGAGCAAAATCAGTGGGTTCATAGATCGTGCCCGTGGTACAGGTCGTCCGACAAAGAAAGACCGAAGAAGCATAGAAGAGTTTACCACTCCGGAGTTTATGGATGACTTTGACTTTGATTTCGATTTTGAAGAAGAGGGAGTTGAGTGATAAGCGGATTAGTGATTAGTGATTAGTACCATGCGGAATATGGCGCAGCAACTAATCACTTATCACTACTCACTCACCACTATTATAAGTTTTCTTTTACCGCATCTATCAGTTCCTGATATTCGGCATCCGTCAGATAGACTTTCCCCGGATTCATCTGAAATGTAGCACCATAATCCGGTCCGCCTACATATTTAGGGGCTAAATGAAAGTGCAGATGAGAGAGTTTATCAGAATAAGCACCATAATTTATTTTTTCCGGATGGAAAGCTTTATCCATCGCACGGGTCACACGAACCACATCTGCCATAAATGCATTACGGTCTTCATCACTCAATTCATTCAAATCATTCACATGATCTTTGTATGCCACAAGGCAACGTCCACGATAGGTTTGCTCTTTAAAAAGAAACACGCGTGATACACTTAGCTGTGCAATCTCAATCATCAGATTGTGCAGCGTTTCATTGTTCTGACAGTACAGACATTCTTTAGGATCGCTTTTCATGATATAAAATTCTGTTTTTAATTTATACGAAGACAAAGATAACATAAACCGAGAACAGAATAAAATGAGCTTGTTCATTTCTTATGCCAAGGCGTAACTTATCTCGCTTTTTGGCAAAGATAAACATATGATATTTATCTAATGTCGATTTTTTAATTCTTTTGCCCGACTAATTGGTAAACATCCTCTTTTTCGCCAACTACCCACAACACATCCCCCTCCTCAAATGGAGCATTGACATCCGGAGTCATCAGCATCTCTTCACCACGTTCCACTCCGGCTATCAGACAATGATACTTATCACGAATACCCGATTCACGCAAAGTCTTACCTAAAAAAGCACAATCAGAATCAATCATAAACTGTTTTAAAGTCATCTCGCTCTTTTCAAATACATCACTGTCTACATAAGAGCCACGCGACATATCTTCTCCAAATACATTCAACTGTTCATCCGTACCAATCACCTGAATCTTATCCATTGGAAACAAACGTACACTTCCTCCCGGAATATTGATACGCCGTTTCCCTCGAAGAATAGAAACAACATGAACTCCGTATTTCTTCCCCAAATTTAGTTCAAGCAATGTTTTTCCCGCCCAAAGAGACTCGCCCGGAATTTCAAAATCAGCCAGATGCAAGTCACGGGAAAGTAATCGTCCTGCATACTCTGGCTTTTTCTCTCCCATATATTCGGCCCGTACATCCCGGGAACGAAGATTTTGAAAAAACTTCCGTTCAATCAATATAGACCTTTTCTTTAGTTGCCGTGAAAGTACCATCAATACAACAAGCAATATTGCTACACCGATTATCAGTCCTATTGACGATTTAAAGAGCTGGGCAATGATAAACATAACGAATAATACTGCAATCACCATACGAAGTACAATCGTTGAAACCAACGGAGCACGATTGGCCCGATGCGCCTCCCAAAGAGTAGTAAACTCAGTCGAATGATTCTTCTTCACCATTATAGCACGCAGGAAGGGTGATATACATAAAATAGTAAAAGCAGCTCCCAGTAATGAACCCCAAAAACCAGGCAGATTTTCACGGAAGAACGGAACAACAAAACGAAACGACAGAGCTATCACGGAAATACTAACAATAGAGTATACCACTACGATTCGAGCCATCGCAAAAAGAAGTTTACGCCATAGGTTTTCATGATTCAACGTTTGTGAACCAGAGGAATAACGAGTCAGAAAATTTCTCCAGGATTCGGGCAAATGCCTATCAACAAAACTGGATGCCGGTTCTGCCAAACGAATCATATAAGGAGTAAGAAAAGTAGTAATCACCGAAACTGCAACCACAATCGGATAAAGAAAATCACTCGTCACATGGAGTGCCACTCCCAATGAGGCAATGATAAAGGCAAACTCCCCAATCTGTGTCAGACTGAACCCACATTGCATGGCCGTCTTCAAAGGCTGGCCTGCCAAAACAACTCCAAATGTACCAAAGAGTGCTTGTCCTACTATGACAGCAATAGTTATCACCAGAATAGGCAACGCATATTCTCCAATCATGGCAGGATCTACCATCATACCGACAGAAACAAAAAAGATTGCACCAAAAAGGTCTTTAACGGGTTTCACTAACCGATCAATGGATTCCGCTTCAATCGTTTCAGCAAGAATAGACCCCATAATAAAAGCACCAAAAGCAGCAGAGAATCCGGTATTAGCAGCAATCACCACCATACCAAAACAAAGAGCCAAAGAAACAATCAGCAAAGTTTCTTCACTCATCAGCTTACGGCAACGCTTTAGAAATTCAGGAATAAGGTAAATACCGACAACGAACCAAAGAATCAGGAAGAAAAGAAGTTTACCGATACTTTCAAGCATTTCGGTACCCTCAAAATTATTACTCACAGCCATTGTAGAAAGCATCACCATAAGAACAATAGCAAGAATATCTTCCAATATCAGAATACTCAGTACTAATCCGGTGAATTGCTTCTTGCGTAACCCAAGATCATCAAACGCCTTATAGATAATAGTCGTTGAAGACATTGCAATCATACCGCCAAAAAAAATACAATCCATCCGTTGCCACCCAAAGCTCATCCCGACACCGGCTCCCAGCAAAATCATACAAAATATAATGGTACAAGCCGCAATAACGGCAGTCCCTCCTACTTTCACTATCTTCTTAAAACTGAATTCGAGTCCCAATGCGAACAGAAGAAATATTACACCTATATCGGCCCATGTCTTAATATTAGCGGTATCCATCACCGAAGGAGTATAAGGCATGTGAGGACTGGCAAGAAAACCGGCGACAACATACCCCAACACCAATGGCTGTTTTAGTTTTTTAAACAACAGGGTCATAATACCTGCACAAAGCAGTATCAGTGCCAGATCGGCTATTAATGTGGGTAAGTTTGACATTTTCGTTTACTTCATTTACTTTTATTGCATACAAAAGTAAAGGAAAATCAAACTCAAATTCCGCCTAAGACAAAAAAAATTATGCCTTAACCTAAAATTTATTAAGTTAAGGCATAAATCAAGAAGAAAAGCTCTTATTTATTTCCGGAATGGTGGTCTTACAACCGAGGCTTTCAATTTACGTCCACGCATATCAATGTAAATTTCTGTTCCCAATTTACTATATTCCGGTTTAACATATCCCATACCAATTCCTATTTTACGAACAGGTGACATCGTCCCCGAAGTAACTACTCCTATCTTTTCACCTTCCGCATTCACTAACTCATAACCATGACGGGGGATGCCACGATCTATCATCTCGAATCCTACCAGCTTACGTACTGTACCTTCTGCTTTCTGTTTTTCAAGCATGAAACGATTGATAAAATCTTTTCCGTCTATAAACTTAGTAATCCAACCTAATCCTGCCTCAATGGGCGAAGTGGTATCATCCAGATCATTACCATAAAGACAAAAACCCATTTCAAGACGAAGCGTATCACGTGCTCCCAATCCAATTGGTTTGATACCAAATTCTGCCCCGGCTTCAAAAACAGCATTCCATATCTTGTCGGCAGCATCCGGATAAAAGTAAAGTTCAAAACCTCCCGCACCGGTATAGCCGGTATTGGAAATTATCACATTCTTTTCACCAGCAAATTCTCCTTCCTTAAATGTGTAATAAGGTATCTCAGAAAGATTAATATCCGTCAGTTTCTGCAAAGCAAGAATAGCCTTCGGCCCTTGTATGGCAAGCTGCGCTGTACGGTCGGAAGAATTTTCAAGTTCCGCCCCTTCGGTATTATGCAACACACACCAATTCCAGTCTTTCTCAATATTAGAGGCATTAACTACCAAGAGATACTTCTGAGGATCATATTGATACACCAACAAATCGTCTACGATACCCCCTTCTTCATTAGGGAAGCAAGTATATTGCACTTTACCGGGAGCAAGTGCAGCTACATTATTAGAAGTCACTTTCTGAAGAAAAGCCAATGCATTAGGACCTTTCACCCAGAATTCACCCATATGAGATACATCAAATACACCAACAGCATTGCACACCGTAAGGTGTTCGTCGATGATACCTGTATACTCAATAGGCATATTATATCCAGCAAACTCATGCATCTTAGCACCCAGTGCAATATGCTTGTCGGTAAATGGAGTGGTTTTCATGATTTACGATTTATGAATTATGATTTATGCGGTTTACTTCCTGACAGAATCAGGCTTCTTTGGCTACAAGTTCTGCTATCTTTATAATAACTTTCATGGCCTTTTCCATATTCTGGATAGGCACAAACTCAAAACGTCCGTGGAAATTCAGTCCACCTGCAAAGATATTAGGACAAGGCAATCCTTTGAACGAGAGCTGTGCACCATCCGTACCTCCACGAATAGGCTTCACGTTCGGTTTTACACCCACAGCTTCCATAGCCGCAAAAGCAGTATCAATGATATGCATCACAGGTTCTATCTTTTCGCGCATGTTATAATACTGATCGCGGAGTTCAAGTACAGCAGTATCTTCACCGAATTCAGCATTTATTTTTCTCACCAGATGAGCCATTTCACGTTTACGACTTTCAAACCTTGAACGATCGTGGTCACGGATAATGTAAGAAAGCGTAGTCTGTTCCACATCTCCCTGAATACCGACAAGATGATAAAAGCCTTCATATCCTTCTGTATGTTCCGGTGTTTCATGACGTGGCAACATACTTATAAACTGATTGGCTATACGAATCGAATTGATCATTTTATGTTTAGCATAGCCAGGATGCACATTACGTCCTTTAAACACAATCTTGGCGGCGGCGGCATTGAAATTCTCATATTCCAACTCTCCTACTTCACCACCATCCATCGTGTAAGCCCACTCACAACCAAATTTCTCTACATCAAACTTGTGTGCACCTTCACCTATCTCTTCATCGGGATTAAAACCAATACGGATTTTTCCATGTTTAATTTCAGGATGTTCTTTAAGATAAGCCACTGCAGAAACAATCTCGGCAATACCTGCTTTATCATCAGCTCCCAACAAGGTTTTTCCATTGGTTACAATTAAGTCTTCGCCTTTATGAGTAAGCAACTCCGGAAATTGTGCAGGACTAAGTATTACTCTGTCTTCTGCATTGAGTACAATATCTGAGCCGTTATAATTTTCTACAATACGAGGTGTTACATCCTTTCCACTCATATCGGGACTTGTATCCATATGGGCTATAAACCCAATAGTGGGTACTTCCTTTTCCGTATTTGCCGGAAGAGTGGCGAAAAGATAACCATATTCATCCAGTGTAATCTCTTCCAAGCCTAAAGACTCCAGTTCTGATTTCAGATATTTGGCAAAAACCATCTGTCCCGGAGTACTGGGAGTAAGCCGTGTCTCTTCACTTGATTGAGTATCAAAGCTTACATACTTCAAAAAACGTTCTACTAAAGTCATGATATTTACGATTTTATGATTTACAATTTACGATTGATAATACATTTGCCGTAAAGGTAAAAAAAGAGCCGTGAATTGCCAAGCAAATCACGGCTCTTTTTTTTTGAATATACTTATTATCAGTTACTAATAGTTATTAAAAATGGCTACTACCATCAAAACAATGGGTACACACCTGACATTTTGGTAGACCAATAGCCTCTATTAAAGTTTCCAACGTATTAAACTTCAACGAAGAAAGGCCGAAACGCTTAGCTATAATATCTACCATCTTTTCATATTCCGGAGAACCGGTTGTAGCATATTTCTCCAGATTCTTATTCTCGTCTCCTTCCAGTTCCTTAATGATGCGGCGGGTTATCAGTTCCAACGCATTCTTTGAAGCGGTGAAACCCACAAACGGACAGGCATAAATCAGTGGCGGACAGGCAATGCGCATGTGAACCTCTTTTGCACCACATTCATAAAGCACTTTTACATTGTCACGCAACTGCGTTCCACGCACAATAGAATCATCGCAAAATAGCAAACGTTTACCATCAAGCATAGCACGGTTGGGAATCAATTTCATTTTCGCTACCAGCGATCGCATCTCCTGGTTGCTCGGAGTAAAGCTACGCGGCCATGTCGGAGTATATTTTGAAATGGCACGATGATAGGGAACTCCTTTTCCTTCAGCGTAACCCAAAGCCATACCTACTCCCGAATCCGGAATACCACACGCACAATCGACTTCCGAAGTATCCTTCTGTCCCATCTTCATCCCACTGGTGAAACGTACTTCCTCTACATTACGCCCTTCATAACAAGATGTAGGGAAACCATAGTACACCCACAGAAACGAACAAATCTGCATACCTTCATCGGGTTTGCGCAACTGTGTCATGCTATCAGCACGCAAGTGTACAATCTCACCAGGACCAAGATATTTTTCTATTTCGTAATCAAGATTAGGAAAACTACTCGACTCACTCGTGGCAGCATATGCCCCCTCTTTCTTACCAATCACAATCGGTGTACGCCCCCATCGGTCACGGGCGGCAATAATGCCATCTTCTGTCAGTAAAAGCATAGAGCAGGACCCTTTGATGTGTTTGTATACATTCTCGATACCTTCAACAAAAGTTTTTCCCTGGATGATGAGTAGTGCGATAAGTTCAGTTTGATTGGTATTGCTGGAACTAAGTTCCGCGAAGTGCATGTGTTGGGAGAGTAGTTCTTCCTCGAGTTCTTTAAGGTTTACGATTTTTGCGACAGTGACAATGGCGAAGCGTCCGAGATGAGAATTAATAACGATAGGTTGTGCGTCTGTGTCGCTGATAATGCCTATTCCGGCATTTCCTTTAAATTTATCCAGATCGGATTCAAACTTGGTACGGAAATATGAACTTTCCAGGTTATGAATGGAACGGATAAAACCTTGCTCTTCACTATAGGTCGCAAGACCGCCCCGTTTTGTCCCCAAATGTGAATTATAATCTGTGCCGTAGAATAAATCGGTCACACAGCCCACTCGTGAGACTGTTCCGAAAAAACCTCCCATATAAGATTCTTTTAATTAGTGTTAGTTTAAAAAAAGACAGTGCAAAAGTACAAAAAAGAATCTGACCGGAAAAGAAATAATGTGCCAATTAAACAATGTGCCAATATGCCAATTGGCTGCGCAACGTTGACACGCTGACACGCCGTATGGCAATTGGCACATTGGCATATTAGCAGATTGGCTAATTATTTAAACTTCTTCATCTTTTTATCTGCTGGAGTAGCCTCAATGATACTCATTGCAAAACCACCACTACGAGCCAATTTGGTAGAAATCTTTGTTTTGTTGGTTACCAAACCTTTTTTAATCTGATAAGATGTCGGATTTGATTCGTAATCTGCATCCTTGCCGTCTGCATAAAGAGTAGCTACATATTGTTTTCCCGGTTCCAGAAAATCAAGAGTGAAAGTAGAGGTACGGGCATTTTCATCAGTAATACCACCTACAAACCAGTTGTTAGTACCTTTTGCCTTACGGGCTACGGTAATATAATCTCCCGGTTCAGCTTCCAGATATTTGCTGTCGTCCCAATCTACAGCCACATCTTTAATAAACTGGAAAGCATCCATATAGCGCTCATAACTTTCGGGAAGATCAGCTGCCATCTGAAGCGGACTGTACATCGTTAAGTAAAGAGCCAACTGTTTTGCCAGAGTAGTATGTACAAAGCTATGTTCTCCTGTCAGGAAAGACAATTGAGTATCAAAGATACCCGGTGTGTAATCCATCGGACCACCAATCTGACGAGTGAAAGGAAGCAATGTAGTATGGAACGGTTTGCTACCGCCAAAAGCTTCGTATTCAGTACCACGGGCAGACTCGTTGCCGATAAGGTTGGGATAAGTACGACATAGCCCGGTAGGACGAACAGCTTCATGGGCATTTACACAAATCTTATAGTCGGCGGCTTTCTTCACGGCATAGAGATAGTGATTATTCATCCACTGACCATAATGATGTTCTCCCCGAGGAATGATATTACCTACATAACCACTCTTCACCGCATTATATCCGTTATCAACCATGAATTGATAAGCTTTATCCATATGACGTTCGTAGTTGCGTACAGAAGCAGATGTTTCATGATGCATCATCAGTTTCACACCTTTACTCTTAGCATACTCATTCAGCATTTTCACGTCAAAGTCAGGATATGCAGTAACAAAGTCGAATACATAATCTTTGGAGTGACCGAACCAGTCTTCCCATCCTTCATTCCATCCTTCAACCAATACTTGGTCAAATCCATGTTCGGCAGCAAAATCAATGTAACGTTTTACATTCTCATTGTTAGCACCATGCTTGCCGTTTGGCTTCGTTTTTGAATAATCGGTTTCACCAAGTTTCACAGACAAAACATCATCCGTATAAGCCCAGCTACTCTTTCCGGTAATCATTTCCCACCATACACCTACATATTTCACTGGTTTAATCCAGGAAACATCTTCATAAGCACAAGGATCATTCAGATTTAGCGTCAATTTAGAAGCAAGGATATCGCGGGCATCATCACTTACTATCACTGTACGCCACGGAGACTTACAAGGAGTTTGCATATATCCCTTATCTCCCACTGCGTCCGGAGTAAGCCATGATTCAAAAACAAGATTTTTGTCATCTAGATTCAGATTCATACAAGAGTAATCCACCAAAGCAGCTTCATGCAGGTTGATGTATAGTCCGTCAGCTGTTTTCATCTGCAAAGAAGTTTGTACTCCGGTTGGTGAAAAAGAGGTCTGTGAAGCATTGCCCGTAATAGCTCCATTCATTAAGCCACGGATTTTAGAAAGTTTAGACTCCGTATAATCATATTCCTGTGTGTCATAATCACCCGGAATCCAGAAAGCAGTATGATCACCAGTCATGGCAAACTGTGAATGTTCTTCCTTAATAACAAAGTAATTCAGATTCTTTTGCAACGGGAATTCATAGCGAAAGCCCAATCCATCGTCGTACAGGCGAAAGCGGATAACGATGTTACGATCCTGCGCTTTCTGATCCAGTGTTACTGCCAATTCATTGTAATGATTGCGAATAGACTTTACTTCACCCCAAACCGGTTCCCAGGTTTCGTCAAAAGTACTTGTCTTGGCATCAGTCAATGTAAACCCTTTCATTAGTCCCGGGTCGTTTTTAAGTTCCAACCCCAACTTCGAAGGTTTGATTACTTCCTTATCTTTATAAGAAAGTTCATACACCGGTTCGCCTTGGGCGTTCACCGAAAAATTGAGTTTCAAAAGTCCGTTAGGAGAAGTAATACTTTCGGCCATAGCTGCTGTACTTATTAATAAAGCGAGCAAGAAAAAAGCCATCTTGATGGTTAGTGTTTTCATGTGATTCATGATATGAATTAATAAATAAAAATCGTATGGCAAAGATAAACAGGAAATATTCAGATACACTCCCCATATAAATGGAATATAAAAGAAATATCTGAAAACGTTTGCATAAGTTTCTTATTATTAATGAGATAATCAGAAGATTAAAAACAAAAAATATAAATGAGCATTCACTCTACCGCTCCTATTTTGAGGATTTCTTCTTCAAATTTATCCCGGTTAATGGCTTTATTCTTGACTTTGTTCCGATAGGTATAGATGGTATTGATTGAATAGTGCAGAAAATTCGCAATCTTGGAACTGTCATCAATTCCCAAACGAATAATGGCAAAAATACGTAACTCGGTATTCAGCAATTCGCCGGTTTTAAGAACGAAACGCTCTTCGGGCTGTAACAGTTCATTGAACTCTGCCACAAAGTTGGGATACAGATGCAGAAAAGCATTGTCAAAATTGGCATAAAACTCTTTCTGCTCTACTCCTGCAAACTGTGAAGACTTGGTCAGTTTCAGTAATTCCTCTGCTTGCCCTGCTGTGATTTTCCGGTTTACAGTGCTCCGAAAACGATCCAACTTTTCGATATAAATAGAGCAAAGGTTAAGAAAATGACCGATATATTCCTCTTTGATGTGGTTTGCCTGCTTCAGGTTTCGTTGAGTGGCAGATAGTTTCTTCATTTGTTTATATATTAAGATTACAGAAACAATCAGGAAGGCAGAAAGTATACTGACCACTATCAGAAAAAAGACCAACTGATGGCGCTGGCGTTCTATCTGTTGTTTATAAGCTGCCTCAATCACAGGAAGAACGCGCGAGATCTCAACCGTACGCAAACGGGCATTACAGAAAATGGCATCTTCAAGCGAACGCTTTATATAACGGTACGCACGGGATACATCTCCCCGTTCATACAGGACAAAAGCCAGATTGGATAAAGCAGCATTCTCTTTTACCGATGCTTTTATATCCGAAATAGCAGATAATGCCAGATATTTCTCATAGGCATCCGTCTGTTTTTCATCTTTATATAAATGAGCCAGTGAAAAAGCAGCCCGGGCATAGATATTAGATGTTTCGGGCTGATCATGCAGCAATCCCACTAACACGTTTTTGGCATGAGTAAACTGTTGGTTAGCAATAAAACGCTCGGCTTCGTAGAGACGATATTCCGGTAAGGCCGGTGAAAGGACGGTCAACAATGAATCACGGTATGCATTTTGTAGCCTGATATAGTTGGCTGCATAAGAGCTGTTATGAGAATAATTAGCAAGAAAAGAATACAACTGACGCCCACAATCATAAAAAGCAGGCAGCAAACTATCCGGCAACGTAGCACGATCAATGCCATGCAACATTTCCCAAGCCTCCTTATACATCCCGGAGATAGACAACACAGACGTCTGGCAAAGGCGAACTTCATCAACCAATGGGACACTACGTAAAGAATCGGCTATCAACAAACTATTATCAAAGTATTTCATGGCAGAGTCTGACACAAAAAGTTCGTATTCAGCCCCTAATGCCTTATTGAGGATAAATTGTTGCCGCAGCGTAAGTGACGAATGATGCAAAAGCTGTTTCAAACTATCGATGCGTTCTTCTTTCTGTTCCATATATATCTCCTGCTGTCCCATTACCCGATCCAACCGGACAAGAACGGAGTCTACTCCCCCACGAGCCAGTGCAACAAGCATACAGGAGAAGAACAATATCATTACTAAAAAGAATCTCTTCATTGATCCGACGTTTTTACTTTAGTGTTCAAAAGTACATAAAATACACTAAAATCCACTACCTTCACTTCGTTAAAACAAGCCATCACCCAACATTACACCAATAAATTTGTTTCTGCTTCTGATTAATACTATTTTTGCCCCGACTATCACGAATAAAGAATGAAAGAGATCGCTTATATATTTATTGGAGGCGGCGTAGGAAGTGTGCTTCGCTATCTGGCGCAAATCAGCATTAACGAACGGATGTCGGGTATAGGTTTTCCTTTCTCATGGGGAACTTTTATCGTAAATATTGCAGGTAGTTTACTGATTGGTTTATTCTACTCAATATCCGAACGCTGGAATCTGTCTATGGAAATGAGACTGCTCCTTACAACAGGACTGTGTGGAGGATTTACCACTTTTTCTACCTTTTCCAACGACGGATTAAGCCTGTTGAGAGGAGAATTTTACGGTACATTCCTGCTTTATGCCTTATTGAGCATCGGACTGGGATTAGTAGCGGTATTGGCCGGAGGAGCAATAGGAAAGCTATTGGGATAGAACCGGCAAAACACATTACAAGTAAAACGATTGCAAATACCATAATATACCATGAAACAACCCCGGAATAATAAACTCCAGATAGTCCGTATTGCAGCTCCCATGATTGAAGAGCAGGAAGAGAGCCTGAAAACTTTAAAAGACTTATTAGAGCAGGAAGAGACGGTATCCAGCCTCTCGTTTAATAAAAATAACGAAGAACTCATTCATACTCCTTACCGGACTATTAAAGAGTGCACATTCAGTGGTCTCACGTTCAGAGATTGTCAACTAAAAGCAGCGCAATTCACCGATGTTCGTTTTGAGAATTGCGACTTATCCAATATCTCTTTTGCCGAAAGTTCTCTTTACCGGGTAGAATTTATTTCTTGTAAACTGGTAGGGACCAATCTCTCTGAAACCACCCTCAATCATGTCTCATTCCGCGAATGTAACGCAGCTTATATCAATGTTGCCATGAGCAAAATGAACCAGGTTCGCTTTTCCGGTTGTCATTTTAGAAACGGAAGCCTCAACGATTGCCGGTTATCATCTGTTGCTTTTGATCATTGCGACTTGGTAGAGGCAGATTTCTCCCATACCTCTTTACGCGGTATTGATCTCCGGACTTCACGTATCAGTGGAATCGTACTCAACATCAGCGATCTGCGGGGTGTTATCGTTAATTCATTGCAAGCGATGGATTTGCTTCCCATGTTAGGAGTTGTTATTGAAGATTAGGCGTAAGAGATTTATCCTACATCGTATGGAAAAGAAGCAGTTCACCACGGAGGACACAGAGAGCACAGAGATATTATTTTCTCTGATGAAACGCGGATGATCGCAGACAAACGCAGATTAAAAGACTATAGCTCTTTATCATACATTTGTTTCTCTTTGCGAAAATCTGCGATCATCTGCGTTTCAATAAAGATTTAAACTCCGTGTCCTCTGCTACCTCTGTGGTGAAATACTGTATGGCTTTGAGCTTAATAGCCTCTGCCGTTGCTCTCTATCTCCTTCTCCGGTATTGATAAAGTTCTATCTTATAGAGGAACGTAAGAAGCCTCAGTATGCAACGTTGTTTTAGATGTACATGTAAAGCAGTACGACATGTGCATGTGGAGCAGTACGACATGTGCATCTCGTACCGTTTTAGATGTACATGTAAAACAAGACTATACACCGGGAAAAGAAACGTTCCTTTCTAAGAAAAGCAAAATACAACACCGGACAACAGCATGCTTCCCGCACAAGGAGACGCATCAGGCGATGGTAGATGAATGGAAATACAGATGAACACAGCCTTAAATGAACTTGCGCCATGCTTTTATGATACAAGGTCCTTTCGATCAGTATTGATCTGCATAAAATTAAACTTTTATTCACCTATCCGGATGAAACAAAACCAATTGCTTCTTTGTTAATTAATAAAAGTAAAGTTACTGGCTAATTATGGGGAGCAGCTTTACATAAGAATACCTATTTATAGGGATTCTCTGTTCTCCGTGAAGTGAGTATATTTGCAAGTATCTAAAAAATATAGAGAAACAATGAAAATAGAAAAAATTACAGGACGCGAAATCCTCGATTCCAGAGGCAATCCCACAGTAGAAGTAGACGTAGTATTAGAATCAGGTATCATGGGACGTGCATCCGTTCCATCGGGTGCATCAACCGGTGAACACGAAGCATTGGAACTGCGTGACGGTGACAAAAAACGCTACGGAGGAAAAGGTGTACTGAAAGCTGTAGAAAACGTGAACAATATTATTGCTCCGCATCTTATTGGCATGTCAGCTCTCGACCAAATGGGTATTGACCACGCAATGCTGGCTCTTGACGGTACGAAAACCAAAGCAAACCTGGGTGCTAACGCTATTTTGGGTGTATCACTTGCCGTAGCCAAAGCAGCAGCTGCATATCTCGACATTCCTCTTTACAGATATATCGGCGGAACTAACACTTATGTACTGCCTGTCCCGATGATGAACATCATCAACGGTGGTTCTCATAGCGATGCCCCGATTGCTTTCCAGGAATTTATGATTCGTCCGGTAGGTGCCAAATCTTTCAAAGAAGGTTTGCGTATGGGTGCCGAAGTATTCCATGCCCTGAAAAAAGTATTGAAAGATCGTGGTCTTAGCACAGCAGTCGGTGATGAAGGTGGTTTTGCTCCTAACCTTGAAGGCACTGAAGATGCTCTGAACTCCATCCTTGAGGCTATCAAAGCTGCCGGATACGAACCGGGTAAAGATGTAATGATCGGCATGGACTGCGCTTCTTCCGAATTCTATCGTGACGGCATTTACGACTATACCAAGTTTGAAGGTGCCAAAGGCAAGAAACGTACCGCTGACGAACAGATAGACTATCTGGAAAAACTAATCAACGAATATCCGATTGACTCTATCGAAGACGGTATGAGTGAAAACGACTGGGAAGGGTGGAAGAAGCTGACCGAACGTATCGGCGACCGTTGTCAGTTGGTAGGTGACGACTTGTTTGTGACCAACGTTGACTTCCTTGCCATGGGTATTGAGAAGGGGTGTGCCAACTCTATCCTGATTAAAGTAAACCAGATTGGCTCGTTGACAGAAACGCTGAATGCTATCGAAATGGCACATCGTCATGGTTATACTACAGTAACTTCTCACCGTTCCGGTGAAACAGAAGATGCTACCATCGCTGATATTGCCGTAGCTACCAACAGCGGACAAATCAAAACCGGTTCACTGAGCCGTTCAGACCGTATGGCAAAATACAACCAGCTTCTTCGCATTGAAGAAGAACTTGGCGATCGTGCCGTATATGGATATAAACTATTGAAATAATTAAAGCTGTTTATAATAGTTAAGAGGGGGATAAGCCGTGATGGCCTGTCCCCCTCTCCCATTTTTAGCCCTCTGATTGAATAATCAGTCCACTACCTTAAATGAAACTTCATTTCCACTCTGGCTATCCGTTGCTACCCAAAGTCCGAAGTCTCCGGGTTCAACCACCTTTTCCATATTTATATTATAGAAAGCCAACTCGCTCACCGGCAGTTCAAATGTCACCGTCTTCTTTTCACCCGGCTTTAAAGTGACACGGGTAAAACGCTTCAACTCCTTCACCGGACGGGTAACAGAACCCACCTTATCCCGTACATATAGCTGAGCTACCTCCGTACCTTCGTAATCACCCGTATTTTCCAGATCGAAGGTAACAGTCAGTACATCATCCTTTTTCAGTTCATCAGCAGAAAGTTTCACATCACCATACTTAAATGTAGTATAAGATAGTCCATATCCAAACGGATAGAGCGGATCAAAACCGGCATCCATATAGAAAGAGGTACACCCTAATGAAGTCTGTCCGGCTTCTACCGGAATATCTTTCAACAGGGTTTCGTTACGTGTAGCCGGACGGCCGGAATTGTTATGTGAATAATAGGCCGGAATCTGTCCCACCATCTTTGGGAAAGTAACCGGAGTTTTGCCACTCGGCACTTCTTTGCCGAACAAAAGATCAGCAATTGCAGGGCCTCCCATTGTACCCGGATGAAACGAATAAAGTACTGCTGCAGAGAGATCCGCCTCTTTGCCAATCGTCAACGGACGGCCTGCCATTACTACCGTCACTACCGGTTTCCCGGTTTTAGCTAAAGCAGCAATCAATTCGGACTGAGCACCTTGCAGATTCAAATCGGCCAGGCAGTGCGCTTCACCGGACAGGATAGACTCCTCGCCTACAAACGCTAAAATTACATCGGCACGGGCAGCCGCTGCAACAGCCTTACTGATGCCGGATGTAGTATGATCCCGGCTGTAAGCCAGTCCCGGTTCAAAAATCACCTGTACTTTATCGCCATACATCTCTTTGATAGCAGCCAACGGTGTTTTCGTATGTGTCTTATCTCCGTCAAAAACCCAGGTTCCCATCTGCTCGTAAGGAGCATCTGCCAAAGGTCCCACAACAGCCACGGTACGTACTGTTTCTTTCAAAGGAAGTACCCGCTTGTCATTCTTCAACAGAATGGCCGACTCCACAGCAGCACGTTTGGCAGCCGCCAAATGAGCATCGGCATACATCACAGAAGGCTTTTTTTCGTCTACATACGGGTGGTCAAATAATCCAAGACGATACTTGATACGCAAAATATTACGGACGGCTTCGTTTATGGTTTCTTCTTTCACCTTACCTTCTTTGACCAGTTCGGGCAATTTATTAACAAATGTGTAACTGACCATTTCCATATCCACACCTGCATTCACCGCTTTCAGGGCAGCTTCTTTGTCATCGGCAGCAAAACCGTGAGGGATCATCTCCTTAGCAGAAGCCCAGTCCGTCACTACAATACCCTCAAATCCCCATTCTTTACGAAGTACATCTTTCAGAATAAAGCCATTCCCGGTAGCCGGAATCCCGTCATTATCATTGAACGAAGTCATGAAAGTGGCAGCACCGGCATTGGCAGCAGCTTCAAACGGAGGCAGATATACATTACGTAAACGACGTTCGGGAATAAACGTAGAGTTATAATCAAGCCCGCCTTCGGCAGCACCGTATCCCACAAAATGTTTCGGACAAGCAGCAATGGAAGAAGGACTGCTTAATGAATCACCCTGAAATCCCTTAACCATAGCAGCCCCCATAACAGAAGTCAGATAGGTATCTTCTCCACAACCCTCGGCAATGCGTCCCCAGCGCGGATCACGGGCAATGTCAATCATCGGGGCAAACGTCCAGCGAATTCCCACAGAGGATGCCTCAACAGCTGCCACACGCGCACCTTCTTCTGCCACAGAAGGATCAAAAGTGGCAGCCTGCCCCAAAGGGATAGGAAAAATAGTCTTAAACCCATGAATAACATCACGGGCTATCAACAGCGGAATTCCCAGGCGGGATTCTTCCACCGCCACGCGCTGCAAAGCATTGACACGGACCGGATCTATCTCATTCAAAATAGAGCCTATCTCACCTTTTTTAATCAACACACTCATTTCTTCAATGTTGCCAAAAGAGCTGATCTGGTTCATCTGACCGATCTTCTCCTCCAACGTCATCTTAGAAAGCAGTTTGTCTACCTTGTTCTCAACCGCTTTGTCTTTGGTGTCGGATACCTGTGTACACGACATAAAAGGAAGTAATAAGAGACAGGCAGAGAGAAATTTAGTTGTTTTCATACTTATTTATATACTTGAAATGGAACATTCACTGTAGATACGAATCCCGTATTATCCAGCACATATACATACAATCTATATTCACCAGGAGTTTCAACAATCGTTTCATAAGTTGCGGTATCCGAAGTATTCACCTCTCCCACTCTTTCCGGACGCGGTTCAAAAGAACCACCGAAACCAAGTTCAGTGGCTTCTTTCAATATTTCCCATACATAAGTCAACTGATCGTTTTCTTTATCGGCAACGGCTACATGAGCTTTGAACGCAGTTCCGGCTTTGACGCGAACACTGTTGATGGCATGCATTCCGTTTATAGTCATAGCCTCAACCACAGGAGCCGTTTCCGTCAGTTCTTTTCCGGTCCAGACTCTCTGCATAGCCTCTACCATAGGAGTCTTTTCGCCACGCAGCGGCAATCCCTCTACATTGTCTTCTACAAACATACTGAACCAGGTGGGAGTACGTTCTTCCTTCTGTCCCCACAGAAACACAAAAGAACCCAGACAACGCTCATTTGCAAGGATATAACGGGTATAACGTTCTTCGTACACCTGTCTTTTTTCTTCGCTCGTTTGCTCGATAGGTGCCTTCCAGTCCGTAGAAGCAGTTTCCCACCATCCGGTTGGTCCCCATTCCGTCACCATAAAAGGACCTTTATAAGCAGATTGGTCTACCATCTCCTTTATTTCACCAATCGGACCATACGTATTGATACCTACATAATCAAGCGTAGGGGCAAATTTAGCAATAGAGTCAAGAGCTGCCGGATTGTGTGCAATAACCGTAGATACCAAATGGCGCGTATCTATTGATTTAATGATCTGTGCCAACTCTTCCACAAAACTCCACGCAGCACCTATATTGGCATTACCCAGATCGATCTCATTTCCAATTCCCCATGCCAACAGGCAAGTATCATTTTTGAAAGTCTCTGCCAGGAGGCGTACTTCCTTACGCAGTTTGTCTTTGTACGCATCGTCATAATAAAGTGCCGAATCTTTAGTCATTGCTATCCCCTGCATTACGTACATCTTATTTTCCGCAGCTAAAGCCAGGTCTTTCCTAACTGACTCTACATCTCCGCCCCAGGTTCTGAAAGCATTGGCTCCATTCTGGCTGGCAACGTCCAGCCGGTAGGTTCCACCTACACCTTTAATAGATGTATCCACTCCGTTAATATAGAGTTTAAACCCTTCTCCGGATTTCTTTATCTCAATTCCGGACGGAGCGGAACAAGCACCCAGCAGAAAGCTCCCTAAAACCCAACTACAAATTAAAAGTTTTTTCATTGTCATCTACCTATTACATTGAGAATTAGGGACATCTTTCGGCTTTACCAGTGTAAGCCTTCAAATGCCCCTAAATATATTAATTCTTTTGATAAACACGAACGTAATCAATCTGGAATATTGCCGGATAGCAAGTATTATCTACTCCTTTTGTTCCTCCCATTCCTCCACCGACAGCCTGGTTCAGTTTCACGTAGAACGGAACATCAAATGGCCAGGTCTCTTTATTACCGGTTCCGTCATTCTGAAACCGGAAACAAAGCACACCGTCAATATAACCTTTGATCTCCTGTGGTGTCCACTCCAATCCATATACGTGAAAATCATCTTGTGCCCTGTCAATAACCGTAATGGAAGTTTGCTGCGTACCGATACTGTGATTGTATCGCTCTGTATGAGCAGATATATGAATAGAATCGGGATGACTCCCTACATGTTCCATTATATCTATTTCACCATCCAGCGGCCAATTCTTAAAATCTTCGGGCAACATCCAGAAAGCAGGCCAGGTGCCAACTCCTTCCGGCAACTTCATCCGGGCTTCAAAATAACCATACTTCCAGCTTTGAGTCGTATTCATCCGTGCAGATAAATAATTGTATCCCTCAACCGGTTTATCAGGTATTAATGTTTTAATATGTAATATCCCTCCATCCAGATAAGCCACCGTATCCGTTTCATAAACGGCAGGAACGTAATATTGCAGTTCGGCATTCCCCCAACCTCCACCTCCAACTTCATATTTCCACTTTGAAGTATCCGGCAAGGAGCGATCTACAGATTCAAACTCGTCATTCCAAATCAATTTATACTCTTGGGGTACAAATGCACTATTCACAACAGGCTTCGTTACCGAACGTTCGGTACAAGCTGCACCGGCAGCCACTACTATAGCCAGCAATACCAATAATTTCACATTCATAGATTAATCTTTCAATAGCGGGTTCTTCTCCTGTTCTTTAAGCGGAATGGGCAAGTAATAGTGTGTACCATTGAAAATGCGGTCTTCCACCTTAGACACTTCATATCGCAATGTGACATTGTCATCATATATATTCATACCCATAATCGGTTCGGCCAGTACGTCGCCATCTTTCCAACGACGCAGATCATAGAAGCGGTGCTCCTCCAGAAGAAGTTCAATTCTGCGCTCATTCTTAATTCTTTCACGCATCTCTATTTTCGACAATCCCGAAGGCAGATCCGGTTGTCCGGAACGGGAACGAACTTCATTGATTGCCAGATAGACACTTGGATCGGGGGCAGCCAACTCTTCATTCTTTGCTTCGGCATAATTCAGCAAAACCTCTGCATAGCGTATATATGGCCAATTATTACTTTGAGCATATCCTCCGTACAGGTTGGTAGAAGGATCGAGCTCCTCTATAAACTTCTTAGGACCATAGCCGCAACGCGCCTTACCCAACTGAGGCTTGCATGAACCATTCTTGGAAGGATCAACCGTATTGGTCACCATAGACATCCTGTGAGTTTCCCAGGTGGAACCATTATAGATAATGCTCTGATAGAAACGTGCATCCCGCTTTGTATACGGATCCTGCTTATTATACATTGTATTGGTTGGGTCTGTTGTTAACTTTCCATTCACTGTTTCATAAGCATCTACCAAATTTTGTGTAGGATACAATCCATTCCATGAGCCGGCATCCACAGCGTCCAGACTCCACATCATATGAATATTGTGAGGAGCTTCGGGGAAAGTGAAACGACGTTCAAAAATGACCTCCTTATTGGCAGCAGTTTTATCAAATGCCATAGAACGATAAGGGGTATCCGTCAGCTTATACAGCTTGTATATATCCAGGTCCATCACATCCTGAGCTGCCTGAGCTGCATCGGCCCACTTCCGGGAGTCATCGGAACTATTCAGAGGGCTTGCCAGATACAACAAAGCACGCGATTTAAGTGCCAGAAAAGCACCTTTTGTTGCATGTCCGGCCTCATCATCCGAATAGCTGAGAGGTAAATTATCAGCATACAAATCACACTCCTCTTTCACAAACTTCACAATATCGGCAAACGAAGAGGGAGCCACTTGCAACTCATCCGTAAGGCTTTGTGCTTTCACAATCAAAGGTGCTTTACCAAAAGTACGTGCCAATTCAAAGTGACAGAAAGCTCTCAGAAAACGAGCTTCTGCTTCTACTCTCTTTTTCTCGGTAGCCGATAAGATTCGTTCTTCAACACCGGGAGCACGCTCGATGATGATATTACACTTGCGTATCACCTTATACTCCTGATTCCAGATCTCCTCTACAAAAGGACAACTCTGGGCAGTGATTGCATCTTTATTAAGCTGCGTATAGATAGGACCATCGCTAACACTGGCAAAGTCGTCAGTAGCAGCATCCAGATTCCCAGCCCACGACATGGACCAGTCCTGTTCGTAACCAGCCGTACACCTGTTGAACCCGCACAACATAGAACCGTATGTATTTGCAACAAACTGATTAATCAGATTCTTGTCTTCCCAGATAGCTTCATCAGAGATAAAAGTAGTAGGTTTTATATCCAGCATATCCGAACATCCGGACGCAAGAACCACCAATATCGTTATTAATAAATTTCTATTCTTTTTCATAATCGTATCATTCTTTAAAGTTAAAACTGAAGAGTAAGTCCTACGTTAAACGCCTTCATTTGCGGATATGTCCATCCTTCCTGTTGAGTGTTTTCCGGGTCAATTTGCGGAACATCGGAAATGGTAAACAGGTTCTGCGCATTCACATAGACACGCAATCCGGTTATTGCCGCAGACCGCAACCATCTGGAAGGAAGCGTATATCCTATTTCAATATTCTTCAAACGAAGATAAGAAGCATCATAGAGGTAGGTCTGAACAGCGCTGATATCCGTAGTCGGGAAGTTATGAGTAGATTCTGCCAAACGAGGATATTTCGCATTTACATTCTGTTCGGTCCAACTCTCATTTACCCAAAGCTGCGGAAGATTACCCTGATTGAAATAAGGTTGTATCACACCACCCTTCAGATAAACCTGTGTACGGGCAGCTCCCTGGAATAAGAAACTGAAATCAAGATTCTTCCAGTTCAACGAACCATTTATACCATAGATTATCTCAGGAATATTCCCATTTCCCAGATAAGTCATATCGTTAGAATCTACCACGCCATTGCCGTCAACATCCACATATTTAATATCTCCCGGCTTAGTCACATACCCTGTACCTGCCACTTCCTGCTTAGGATAGGCATCTATTTCTTCCTGAGACTTAAAGATACCATCTGTTTTATACCCATAGTAACCATTGATGGGTCTACCGGTTTTACGCATATACTTGGATGTTCCGGCCGCTTCTGCCATCTCTACAATTTCATTCCGGGCAAAGGTAAAGTTACCTCCCAATGAGAAATCGACCTGCTGTATTCTCTGATGATAATTAAGTGATAAATCGACTCCTTTGTTTTTCACCTCTCCTAAATTCTCAAGCGGTAATATTCCACCGAATGAAGAAGGAACTTCGGCACCACGCTGGGCAAGAATATCTGTTCGTTTTTCCATAAAGAAATCTACTGTCAGGTTAAGACGGTTAAACAAAGTAGCATCTACAGCCACATTCGTCTTGGTCGACTTTTCCCAGGTAGCCAGTGCGTTGGCAATAGGGCCGGGCAGCATTCCTTTGGTAAGCAATGTTCCGAAAATATAGTCTCCCAAATTATTGGTAAACCCATTGCTTGCATTGTTACCGGAATACAGATCAAAACGGCTGTAAAACGGGAAAGTTACACCTCCTGTATTATCATTCCCCAGCGTACCGTAAGAAGCTCTTACTTTCAGGAAATTAACCGTATTCTTCAGATTCTGAAAGAATTTCTCTTCCGAAAGCACCCATCCCAAAGAGGCAGAAGCAAACGTCCCCCATCTCTTGTTGGGAGCAAAGTTTTCGGACGCGTCACGACGCAGGTTAAACTCTACCAAATACTTCTGGGCATAATTGTAGTTGATACGCCCCATATAGCTGGCACGGGCTGTTTTACTGTCATAAGCATTCAATGACTGATTGGCTGTATTTCCGGCATTCATCTGATCCAGAATTTCCGAATCAAAAGAAATACGATTCATTCCCGATCTTTCAATGAACCCCTTTCTTGCCAAAGCCATAGCCATTGCAGTGATATTGTGATTGCCGAAAGAACGGTTGTAGTTCAACTGCAATTGATATTCCTGGTATTCATCACCGTTCTGTGTCAATCCCAAGCTGGCACTTGAACGTGGTTTCAAAACATAGGCTCCATCTGCATCCTTAGAGTAAACATAAGGAGATACATTCCATGATTTGTTTTTATATACATTCTTGCTGAAAGAAGCAGTTCCTTTTACAGACAGACCGGAAGTTATGAAATCAAGTTTCTGGTCCAGTTCTACACGTGCATCCACTACAAATGTATTTCCTTTGCTATAACTTCCACCCGGCTGATTGGAAGCCACAATATTGGGGTGAGTTGCATCGGGCACAGCAAATGTACCATCAGGATAGCGGCACAACAGCACAGGAGTATTACGCACCAATTGCTGGAAAATGCCCTGGCTTGCACCTACATTCAAGGTATTCTCTACACGACCGGAAATATCAACTCCCAAACGAGTCGTATTTGTAATAGTAGCATCAATATTACTACGCAAATTGTAACGTTTATAATCCAGATCTTCCCAAAGTCCGCCCTGGCTAAGGAAACCGGCACTTACATAATAGCGTACTTTCTCCGTACCTCCAGATACGGACAAATTGTGCTGGTGCTGAATGGCTCGTTGAGACAACATCTCTTTATACCAGTCTGTATTCGGATACTTTTCCGGGTCGGTACCATCTCTGAACTTCGCCAGTTCGTCACCATTATAGATCTCTTTTCCCGTATAGGTATTGTATAAACGGGCATAGTCATAAGAGTTGGCAAACTCCGGCAGTTTGGTTGGCGACTGTATAGATACATTTCCGGAATATTTAATAGTTGTCTTATCCTGTGTTCCGCGTTTAGTAGTGATTACCACTACACCATTGGCACCGCGCATACCGAAGATGGCAGCAGAAGCAGCATCCTTCAACACATTGATAGATTCAATATCATTGGGATCCATACGTGCAAAGTCGGCAGAAGAACGTTCCATACCATCGATAATAAAAGCAGGAGAAGTCTCTCCCTGAAAAGTAGCAATACCACGTACATACAATGAGGCATCATCTGCTCCCGGTTCACCGGTAGCCTGCTTGGATATAAGTCCCGGCATCTGTCCCACCAGAGCATTGGTAGAGTTGGCAGACTTTGCCTTCAATAGTTCATCGCTCTTTATAGAAGTAACGGCACCCGTCAGATTGGCTTTCTTTTGAACCCCATATCCCACAACCACTACTTCCTCCAATGCTGCTGCATCCTCTTCCAGCACCACGTGAAGTATCTTATTCCCTTTCACCGGAATATCCTGTGATTTATAGCCGATATAAGAAACAGAAAGAATTGAATTAGAAGGTACAGTGAGAATAAATTTACCGTCTAAATCGGTTATTGTACCATTGGCAGTAGCATCTTTCACCACTACATTCACTCCAGGCAAAGGCTCTCTATCCGACCCGCCTATAACTGTACCTGTGACCTGTATGTTCTGAGAAAATACAGTAAGGTAAGCTCCTAACAGAATTAAAACTGATAATAACTTTTTCATAAGTCTTTGTATAATTAAGATTAACTCGTTGTCCGTTTTGGACAATGCAAACATAGAGAATAAACAGATTAAGAAGTTAAAAAGGCAGACGTCTAAAATACGTCAATAAGAAAAATAGAATACGTTACGAATACGTCAACAATTTGTAATATATTAATTTTCAACAAAATAGTAATACGCGCCTACATTTCGTCAAGTATGTTACAGAACATAAAAAGAGTGATAACCCCACTTTCTTCCATTCGGGTCATCACTCTTAGCCAAACAAGAGTTAAATCTTCTGGCTCAGATAATCAATCAAACTATCTTCTCTATCCAGCTCAAATTTCTTTCGAAGACGATAACGTATCGTTTCTACTCCCCGGACAGAAATACCCAGCAAAGGGGCTATTTCTTTTGAAGAGAGGTTCATCTTAAGATAGGCACACATCATACGTTCATTGAATGATAAATCGGGATGTTTTTCACCCAACCTTTTCATAAAATTATTATGCACCAGGTCAAACTGTTCCTCGATCCTCTTTAATACTTCATCGCTCTGAATATTCGAATCGATCTTATTACTTACTAAAAGCAGCATTTTTTTGTATTCTTTTGATCCCTCACCCTTCAAAGCTGTAACAACTTTAAACAAGTCCGACTTTATCTCGGTCAGCATCTCATTCTTACGTACAAAATTGATCATCAGATTGGCCATTTCCTGACTTTTATGTTTTAGCTCATACTCCAGTTTCTCCTTTTCGAGTTCCACTATCTGACGCTCCTTGCGCGCACTTTCCTCTTCGTATTCTTTTTCCAGTTCCTGTAGTTCTTTATCTTTTTCTACCACAGCCTGTTGCTTTTTACGTTTCACGCGGAGATCATCCCACTTATATACATACCACATCAGCAACAAAAAGAGCATAAAATAACATAAGTAGGCTATTCCCGTACGATACCAGGGAGGAAGAATTCGAAAAGAGAAAGAATCAGTAGCCGTAGTACCATTTCGGAACACCGCCTTTACTTCAAAGGTATAATCTCCTTCCGGAAGATTGCTATACTCCTTAGTCTGTACATTAGTATATTCAGACCACTTGCGGTCATTCAACCTATATTGATAGCTAAGCTCCTCTCCGCGTGTCAATGAAGATATTCCATATTCAAACCGGATGGCATTCTGATTATAAGCAATTTCCGGCGTACTTTTCACCGACAGGAAATTATCGGTATAAATCAAAGAATCCTTAGGATAAGAGAGGTACACATTGCGAATATGTATCAAGTCACTATGGTCTTTTTGCTGGTTATGAGAAGGGATCTTAAACAGAGCAAAACCATCATAATCCGGAATAATCATTAACGAATCAGAAACAGGGACGATTACTTCGGCACCTTGTACCAATTCAACTGAAGGGAGCTCAATAGGGACAATACAGGTTTCAGCCCCTTTCTTATAGTTTCTCAGACTGGCAATACAAATTTCCTGCTGACTAAGGCTGATCAGATGATTATTGTACTGCACCAGACGCGAATATTGATTCACCCCATTAAGAAGCAGGTTCATTTCCTGAAAAGGTTCCATACAATCGGCCGATTCATTATACCGGTATACTCCCTTTGGAGTAGCAAAACAAATCCGGCCATCCACCTTACTTACAAATATATCTTTGTCAGAAGGAAACCCGTTATTCGTATTATACGATTTAATTTCTACCACACGAGACAGATCATCACTGAGTTTTACCCGTTTAACCTCGCCGGAAAGACATATCCACAACACAGAAGCAGACTGCTGTTCAAGAAAACGGCAAGAGTCGAACAACCCTTCTACTTTACAAACAACCTTCCATACGGCATCTTTCTTTTCCATCAGATAAAGTCCGTCATAAACGCCAACATATATCAGGCGCTTTTTTCCCACCACCGGTTGACATCCCCAGGCCCCAGCCACATCTGCTATTTTTTTCATGCTGTTTCCTTCCACCAGAAAGACACCCCGGTCGTGCAAACAAAAAATATCATCATCTATACGGCATAAGTTCCAAACCTGTCCGCTGGATTGAGCCACAGGATGTATATCAGGCAGATTATCAGTTAACTGTACCGGATAATGAGTATAGTACAATCCACGGTTTGTCCCCAAATAGAGACGATCTTCCGACAATAAAGCCGCATAACCGGTTCCGTAAGAGTAGGGATAAGAATAAAGATTGGTCAGCGATGAATTCAAACAAACATAATCAATACCACTATCCAACCCCGCCCACAGATTTCCCCAATGGTCAAAAGCAACAGAAAGTACCGTATTATTTTGTAAGCTATTGTATTCATTAAAAAACTTTATCCGTTTTGTTTGAGTATCTATCAACAAAATCCCTTTGTGTATAGTTCCCAATGCAATCTTACCACCCGAAGCAGCAGCACAAAACACTTCATTCTGCCGCATAAAACTCTCTACACCCGTCAGGAACGGAACCGTAGTACGCCCGTCACAGTAAAACAAACCATCATAAGCCGTCACAACAAGCACCCCGTCTTTATAAGGAATAATGCTCCGAATTCTTTTTGACTTCAATACCTCCGCTCCCTGCAATGGAAAGAAAGTATTCCCTACCAGTACCCACACCCCATGATCAGTACCTATATATAAAACTCCGTTCACCATATCGGAGCAGTCTATCTTACAATTCATTTCAATGGTAGTATACTTTCCATTGAGGAATTTCAATACCCTTCCGTCTCCCTGTAAGTAAAGGATGTTATCATTTTCATGTATTCCCCAGACATTGCCGATAGCCCGTGAAGTCGCATCCAATGAATCAGACATACAAGTATAAATCAACCTGCCATCATCTCCCGGTTCAAAATAACCGAATTCATTAATTCCACCTGCATAAATCCTTTTCTGTGATACGGAAGGCAGAACGGAACGAACATCCGAACCATTTTTCAAAGGAAAGATATTCCAGGAGTTACCATCAAATTGCAGCATACCGTTTTTATTGGCAAAATAGCTCCAATTACTGCTGTAAGAACCTATCTGCCAGGTCTGAGAACCTTTACCATAAAGAGTTTTATTGTAGTTGATAATGAAATTATTCCAATCGGAGGCCGAAGCACATACTGATACCAGGAGAAACGAAACAATCAGAGGTAATAATCGTTTTTTCATATGCGTCATAGTATGATCTCTTTGCTATTAGTAGTACAAACTTACTATATTCCAGTGAAGTTCCCAAGAAAAGAAAGAGAAAAGTTAAAAAAAGAAAAGCACCCCGGCAGATACCGAGATGCTTTCATCAATTTTGAGCCTCTTGTCGGATTCGAACCAACGACCCCGAGATTACAAATCACGTGCTCTGGCCAACTGAGCTAAAGAGGCGGGTGGGTAAGCTTACTATATCGCGCCGCTACAACCAACTACCTTTGCTGCGATCAAGCCCTGGAGGATTCGAAGGGAGCTGGCCGTATAGGACTTACCCGTTTTGCGGTTGCAAAGGTACATCTTTTTCTTTAACTTGCAATAGCTAACGTGTATTTTTTCTATCAAAAAGAAACAAACAACTACTTTTCAGATAGTTATCAAGCAAAAAAAAGTTTATCACTCCCAACTTTCAAGGCTTTATTAACTTTAACAGCCTGATCTCCCCTATCAACCAATATTATTTGTACCTTTGTGCGCTATTTTAAATTTAAAAATGACAGAAAACAGAAATTACTTGCAGAAATATGCCATGCATTTTGGCACATACATGGGAGCATATTGGATATTGAAATTCATTTTATTCCCATTGGGGTTTACTATTCCGTTTCTTTCACTCCTGTTCATGGGCCTTACTATCGGTGTTCCCTTCATAGGATACCACTATGTTAAGATGTATCGGAACAAAATATGCGGCGGTGCAATCAGCTTTGCTCATGCCTGTCTTTTTACTTTGTTTATGTACATGTTTGCTTCACTACTGGTTGCAGTAGCACATTATATTTATTTCCAGTTTATCGATCATGGATTTATTATCACACAATGCATGAATGATATGGAACAGATGTTAGTTACCCTTCCCGGAATGGAGACAGAGAAAGAAGTATTCAAAACCGCAATGGCCAATGCTCAGTCTTTATCATCCATTGATATCACGATGCAACTTTTATCATGGAATGTCTTTGCCGGTAGTTTACTTGCTATTCCTACGGCATTGTTTGTAATGAAGCGAAACAGAAATACTCCTGCAGGAACCTCAGAAGCCCCACAGGAATAATTCATAAATCATAATTCATAAATTAAGAATGGATATATCTGTAGTAATCCCCTTGTTCAACGAAGAAGAATCACTTCCCGAACTGTTTGCCTGGATTGAACGGGTAATGAAAGCCAATGGTTTCTCATACGAAGTTATTTTTGTCAATGATGGCAGTACAGATCGTTCATGGGAAATTATAGAGCAACTCAAAGCTCAGTCACCGATTGTAAAAGGAATTAAATTCCGTCGCAATTACGGTAAATCACCGGCTTTATACTGTGGATTCAAGCAGGCAGAAGGCGATGTGGTCATTACTATGGATGCAGATTTGCAAGACAGTCCGGACGAAATACCGGAACTCTACCGTATGATCACGGAAGAGGGTTATGATCTTGTTTCGGGATGGAAACAAAAGAGATATGATCCGCTTTCCAAAACACTCCCTACTAAATTATTCAATGCTACAGCACGTAAAGTATCGGGTATTAAAAATCTACACGACTTCAATTGTGGCTTGAAAGCCTATCGCCAGGCCGTAGTGAAGAATATCGAAGTATACGGCGAAATGCACCGTTACATCCCTTATCTGGCTAAAAATGCCGGATTTAAGAAAATCGGCGAGAAGGTGGTACAACATCAGGCACGTAAATTCGGTAAAACGAAGTTTGGTGGTCTGAATCGTTTCTTTAACGGATACCTGGATTTGATTTCTCTTTGGTTTCTTTCTACTTTCGGAGTAAAACCAATGCATTTCTTCGGATTGTTAGGCTCGTTAATGTTTATCTTCGGATTTATATCCGTTGTAATAGTAGGAGCTACCAAACTGTATCACATGCATAACGGAATGGCCTATAGATTAGTAACGGACTCTCCGTATTTCTATCTATCCCTTACGGCTATGATTATAGGTACACAGTTATTCCTGGCAGGATTTTTGGGCGAGCTGATCTCCCGCAATGCTCCGGAACGTAATAACTATCAGGTAGAAAAAATGATTTGAGAATGACCCAAACCATATAAAAGAGTATATATATGAAGAATTTAATCCGACTTTTCCTGGTTCTCCTCATTGCAAGTGTTGGTATCGGACTACACACCTCATGTTCTGAAGACAGTGATTGCTCTATTGCCGGACGCGCTATGATCAATTGTACGCTCTATACTAAAGATGTTAAAGATGAAATCGTAAACGATACACTCGACTCTCTGACGGTAACCGCACTCGGAACAGATTCTATCATTATCAACAATCAAAAAAAGGTACATACTCTAACGCTACCGCTGCGATACACCTCAGATTCCACCATATTCATTTTCTACTATGCATATAAAGAAGATCGGACACTGTGTGATACCATCTATATCAAACAACACAATGTGCCCTACTTTGAGTCAATGGAGTGTGGATATAGCATGAAACAAAGTATCGTCGGATTAAAATACAGCCGTTTAGAATTAGATACTATCCAAATACCTAATAAACAAGCCAATACTGATGGGACAGAAAATCTTAAGTTACTCTACCGCAATCGCGATTAGTCTGTTTCTACTCTTTTCATTGGAGATTTCGGCGCAGAACCAGCAACGGCCCTACGTCAATCCCACTCCCAAAAGAGATCAGAAAAAGAACGTAAAAGAGGAACCCAAAGAAGAAGTTCCCCTTTATAACGGCACGTATATTGGCGTAGACCTATACGGTCTGGGTAGCAAACTTTTCGGAAGTGATTTTCTGAGTTCCGAAGTGGATATAGTTGTGAATCTGAAAAATATGTTTCTCCCTACTGCTGAAATTGGTTTCAGTACTACAGATTCATGGAACGATACCGGTATTCATTATAAAAGTTCAGCCCCTTTCTTCCGCATCGGAGTAGATTATAACACGATGTCCAAGAAAAAGGAGAAGAATAGTTTTTTGTATGTAGGTCTTCGCTACGGTTTCAGTCATATGAAATATGATATCAACAGCATGCCGATGAAAGATCCGGCATTTGGAGGTGAATATGAGAACCCAAGTCTCGGAGATATCATTTGGGGAGGCAGTGTTCCCTATGATCACCCCGGACAAAAAGCGACCATGCAGTGGATGGAATTTGTGGCAGGCGTAAAAGTACAGATATACAAGAATTTCTATATGGGCTGGGCGTTACGAATGAAGTATAAGCTCTCCGCCTCGGTTAGCGAATATGGTAACCCGTGGATGGTGCCCGGATTCGGGAAATATGGTTCCAACAACATGGGAGTGACATACACTCTGATATATAAACTACCTTATTAAACACAATGACAGGATTAGAGATTTGGCTGCTTGCAATTGGTTTGGCGATGGACTGTTTCGCTGTTTCTATTGCAAGCGGTATTATTTTAAAACGGATTCGGTGGCGTCCCATGCTGGTCATGGCTTTTTTCTTCGGATTCTTCCAAGCATTAATGCCATTTCTGGGCTGGATAGGTGCCAGTGCATTCAGCCACCTCATTGAGAGTGTAGACCATTGGATTGCTTTTGCAATCCTTTCATTTTTAGGTGGACGCATGATTCTGGAATCATTCAAAGATGAAGAATGCCGCAAAGAATTTAATCCTGCCAGTCTGAAAGTAGTGTTAACCATGGCAATAGCCACAAGCATCGATGCTTTAGCCATAGGCGTCTCTTTTGCCTTTTTAGGTATCCGGGATTTCTCTGAGATCCTCCCCCCTACCGGTATCATCGGATTCGTCTCATTCGCAGTGTCATTAATAGGATTGTTATTCGGCATTAAATGTGGTTGCGGCATTGCACGAAAGCTACGTGCCGAGTTATGGGGAGGTATAATACTGATAATTATCGGAATCAAAATATTAATTGAACATTTATTTTTCAGCTAAATAAAAACAGATATGAAAGCGAAGAAAAGTTTTATCTGGTTAGGAATTCTCCTATTGGCTACCATCTGGATACTGGTACGTAAAAACAACATACCTTACAACAGTATTAATGGTTTGGTCTTCGGTACAATTTATAATATTACCTATCAATATGATGGTGATCTAAAACCAGAAATAGAAGCTGAGTTAAAGCGTTTTGATGCTTCGTTGTCTCCATTCAATGACACATCAGTGATTTCCCGCGTGAACCGAAACGAAGACATTATAACGGATAGCTTTTTCCAAACCTGCTTCAACCGTTCCATGGAAATTTCCAAAGAGACCGATGGTGCTTTCGACATCACCATAGCCCCACTGGCAAATGCCTGGGGATTTGGTTTCAAACAAGGAGCATTTCCCGATTCCATGATGGTAGACAGCTTGCTGCAAATCACTGACTACAGAAGAGTAAAACTGGTTGATGGCAAGGTAGTAAAAGAAGACCCTCGCATTATGCTCAGTTGCAGTGCAGTAGCCAAGGGATACTCCGTAGACGTGGTGGCACATTTGCTCGATAGCAAAGGCATTCAAAACTATATGATAGATATAGGTGGCGAAATAGTTGCCAAAGGAAAAAACTCACGCAATGGCCTGTGGCGTATCGGCATTAATAAGCCCATAGATGATTCACTGTCCGTCAATCAGGAAATACAGACGATTCTCGAACTGACAGACGTAGGTCTTGCTACATCGGGCAATTATCGCAACTTCTACTATAAAGATGGAAAGAAATATGCACACACCATTGATCCGAGAACAGGATATCCGGTACAGCATAACATTTTATCTGCTACCGTCATTGCCAAAGATTGTATGACAGCCGATGCCCTTGCCACTGCTTTTATGGTTATGGGATTAAAAGAAGCAGAAGCTTTTGCCAATGCAAATCCGGCGATTGATGCTTGTTTTATATACAGCGGTGAGAACGGAGAGTTCAAAACATTCTTCACAGAAGGGATGAAGAAGTATATAAGCAGATAGTTATTAAAAAAGCAATTACAGATACTTCAGGAAATAGGTTACGGAATAAAACAGTGTTATTCAACAGCATATAACGCACTGATTTTAAGCGAATAAAAGAGCCTTACCTTAAGACATAAAAGAGTGTACATTCTTGTTATGCAAAGTTGTACACTCTTGTTATACTAATGTGTACAATCTTATACTACAAATATGTACACTCTGTAACAATGGCTTAAAATGTTAAAACCACATGTTAAAACTGAGTTATTTCATAAAAACAAAATACACTGCTAATATCAGACAAACAAAAGCTGCCAAATGATTCCAATGCAATGACTCACCTTTAAACAAGACTGTAGTAAAAACGGTAAAAATAACCAAAGTTATCACTTCCTGTATAATTTTCAATTGCATCAAACTAAAAGGCCCTCCGTTTCCACTGAATCCCAAACGATTGGCCGGAATTTGAAAAGTATACTCGTTTAACATAACGAACTTGCCCATGACAAGAAAACATATTATATTTGCACCAAATATAATGCAATTACCATGAACCATAAAAAAGCAATAGCCTATATTAGAGTTTCCACAACACACCAAGATGTTGAAAGACAAAGAATAAAGTTTAAGGAATATTGTAAAAACAATAATTTACAAGCTAATGAAGAGATTATTGACTTTGGCATATCTGGTGCAAAATCTGATAGACCTGGCTATTTAAGACTACAAGCACTTACAGGTAAAGATGCAGATATACTAGTAGTTTCAGAACTATCTCGTCTTAGTAGACAAGAAGAAATATTAGAAACTATAAACATAATCCAAAATATTGTATACAATGGATTATCACTAATTTTCCTAGATGCTCCAAGTAAAGTATATGAAGCTCATTCAACACTAGATATTACAGAATTAATTATATTACTTGTTGGAGCTTTTAGGGCTGCACAAGACCGTAAGGAAATAAAACGTAAAAATCAAGAAGGGAAACAAGCGTTATTAAGTCAAAATCCTTATGCTGTTGTTGATGCTAAAATTCCTTATGGGTACAATGCTATTTACAATCCTAATGGAAATAGACCAAAGAAAATACTTATCGAAAACGAAGAAGAAGTAGCCAATGTTAAGAAGATATTCCAATTAGCTCTTGAGGGTTATTCTTTAGGAAAAATAGCCAAATACTTCAATAATAGAAATATATTATTTAGAGGAAATTTTGTTACAAGGCAATTATTAAGCGTATTAGTTCGCAATATTTTATATAAAGGAATTAGAAGAAGAATTCACAGCTTCGACAGAAAAGACAATCCCAATATTATTGAAAATAAAATCACTCCTATTATTTCTGAAAGTGATTTTGAGCGAGTAAACCAAATGCTCAAAGATAATCATAAATTTTGCTCAACTGGTAATAATTACTTCAATACACTTAGAGGTATTATAAAATGTAGATGCGGAAGAGGAATGATGGTAAAAGACAAAGGTTATACATCTGGTATAAAGAAAATGGTCTATAGATGTAATGATGTGAGTGCTAAAGACAATCCAATACATTGTCAATACAAAGATGAAATATCATATCAATTTACCAATGAAGTCATATTCAATGTTTTTAAGTACATCCATAATACAGATGAAATATTCATTTTCATGGCTAAAACTGAACAAAAAATATACGAAATAAATGAAGAAATAAAAGGTATTGAACGAAAAATAGAAAATAAAAACATTGAAATAGAAAGTCTAAATAAAGACAATAAAAGATTAATAGAAAGGTATATTCATGCCAAAAGTCAATCCATAGCTAATGCTATACAAGATGAACAATTGACTATAGAAAATAAAATTCACAAATTAGAAGATGAAATATCCCATTGCAATAAAGAGAAAGTAAAACTTATAACAAACAAAGAAAGTCTTATTAATTATATAGATACAGAAGAACTGTCTAGTTTAGGTAATGAAGAAAGAGCTGAATTATTCAAAAAGCATTTAGAGAAAGTTATTTATTTACCAGTTACTTTGATGCAAGGATTCTATATCATTACTTTCAAAAGCAAAATGCAAAGAATTGTGGCTATAAGAAAAACAGCGAAGAGCCCAATAGCGGCTATTCTTCCAGATGGCTATACAGTAGATATGAATACTAAATTAATAACAGAATATTACCAAGGTATACAAACTGGTGGTTGCTATTATCCTATTTCTTCAAGTTTTAAGCAATTAACAATCCAAGAATATTTTAAAAAATTACCACAAATTGGTAATTTGGGAATATTAAAAATTGATTATTCTTACAGAAAGGGTAAATGAAAAATAAACAATTATTAACGATTGCCAATAAAACATATTCTTCACGAATAATCATTATCAATACTTCTAGTCGATTTTTTCAGTTTGTGGTACTAGTATTAGGTCACTCCCTAAAAACTTAGTACCTTTGTATTAATATATTACAAATAGTATATAAGATAGCACAGACACAAAAGATACACTATTTTATCACCATTTTTATTATAAAACAGTACCATGCAAACATTCACCTATGAAGAAATCAGAGAAAAAGCACTAAAGCAAGGAGTAACAAATAACAGGCTTAGAGTTGGTTTATGGGCTAGCTCAAATGGCTATATTAAAAGCAAAAGGAAGATACAGGGAAAAGTTATCACAGTCTATTCGATACCCCAAATGCAATTTAACTAAGATTTATATGAAGTGTCAGATTCTCGTTTTTCAAAGTGTCAGATACTCAAGGATAATATACTAATACAAAATATACTAATATCCATAGGGGTACACCCCATTTTTCGTATTTTATATATGATACTACACAAACCAACAGGAATAATTTTTAAGAATAGAAAAGAAGCCAAGATATTTTTTGGTACTTCACGATACAGGAAGATAGAAAAAGAAAAACAGGAGATTGTTTTGATTGATAACCACGACTTCATAGCTACTGATGAAATATATAACGGTAAACAAAGACCTGATACGTATTCCTCAAAGTAAAAGTGCCAATATGGAAGCGGTACTACTTTATTATATACGGACTAAATGCAATAAAGAATGTGCTTCCGCTATTGGAGAGAAAAAGATGCAAGAAGAACTAAATTTATCAGAAAGTACAGTTGAGGGCTATATTGGCAAATTGAAAGAATATAAATCAATATTATCCATAAAAACTTTGAATCCCAATAATGAAGAGGATAAAAAAGAAATTGATAAAGCTCTTGGTGTACCTTATGAGGGAGATAAAAGGAAGAAGAATTTATACTATTTCCATGAACCCGAAAGATTCTACTTTTTAAATCCACAGTTTATATACAGGACGGATATTGAGAACGAAATAAAAGGCTTTTTAATCCGTCTTGCTTGTTTATGTGACATAGGTACTACTAAGATTTATACTCCCAATTGTAGAAAGGAAAAAGCAAATATAAAGTTCATAGCAGATAATTTAAAGATGAGCAGGGATAAAGTTAAGCGACAACTAAATGAATGTGAAGAACTAAAATTAATAAAGCCTATACCACGTGGGTATATCATTTTAGAAGATTCCTTTCTACTTAATCTCAATGGTACATTAGAAGATAGGGTATATAATAGTATATATAAGTATTGTTTAGAAAAAGAAGTAGTACCACCGAATAGATATGAATTTAGTAGCAAAGGTAATCCAATGGAATGTGACGGGCTTCTAATGTGTGCTCCTTATATATTTGATTGGTGGAATATATATAATGTAAAAGCAGTAGGATGTAAAGAATATCCCCCTTTAATGTTTGAAGCTTATATAAACGCTATTCTTTTACCCATGAGATTTCCAACACTTCCAGAAGAGCCACATTGGGAGTATTTTAAAAAAGCATTTTTAAACATAAGTACAAAGACAAGAAAGCCACAAATAGTAGAGATGTGTATAAACAATGAAAGTGAATATCCGTTTATAGCAGCTAGAAGTATTTATCCCGAAAAATTACAAAAGTCAGCTGTTTGGGATTGTGACGATTGAAACTAGTTTATTAGAAAACTCGATAAATGAAGTATAGAAAAAAATGCTTACTAAGGTCAAATAAGCTCATTATAGAGACTTTGACGAATAAAGTAGTACTACCCAACTAAAAACAAAAATAGCCGCAAGCGAGTACACTTACAAATGTGCTCAACTGCGGCTTTTTTTGTGGAACTTCTAAATTCTTGTCTAATACAAGGGATATAGCAGTTCGCAATTTTAAATATGGGAGTTAATTTTCCCAATGGAAGTGTGGGAAAATGCAAATATGACCTGTTTGATTTACATATAATTCAAGGAGTTGAACCATTGACAAACAGGTAGTTCTTGATTTTTAAGAATACCCAAAGTTACTCATAATAAACAAGGTAAAAAAATAAATAATTCTCATTCTTTGATATTACTACTTAGCATATCTTTATATGGCAGTATAATACTCTCCTTTCTATTATAGTGCATAGTAATACATAGGCACGCAATAAAGTACAGGTACTTATATATAATACCCCCTACCTATAAAAATAAGAGCTTAAATATATATCAGCTTTCTTCTCCTATGATTTACTGAATTGAAAGTTACGTACGAATGAGTAGAGTAGCTCTAACGTCCCCCTAGGGTAGTTGGAGAGAAACGAAATATATTTCAATCCACGTAATCAATTTATAAATCATTTAAAATTTTATTCGTTATGAGAAATCTACAAATTATTGGCAATGTGCCACAAGTAAGAAGGGAAAACAACTTTGGTGAATATGCAGAAGAAGTGGTAATAATCGAAGAGCCAGTAAAGCCCAAAAGGGTAAATCACTTTATAGAAGCAAACTCTATGGAGGTTACTTTAGACCATTTAAAGAATGATAATGTGATACCAGTTTTCAGCAAGGATAATGAACTGACTATTTCGCATCCACAATTCATTGAAACGGTTTGGGAAGCGGCTAATTCATTTTATAGTGGTGAACAAATCGAGCAACCAGATATAAGGTGCAGTCATGTGGTAAAAGGGAGACGTCCAGAGTCCATTAACAAGCCAAAGAACCTGTTAACGGAAGCTGACACTACCCAATATTACGAAAGATGCGCTTTTGCCATAGATATTCCATCTATCTATGAAGATGTATCTGGAAACAGGCTTAATCTTTCTATAGTTGGCGTTCGTGCCTTGAATAGAGAGAATCTGGCAACTAAGAAAAGTCCTGAATTATTCAGACTGGCGGTTTCATTCAAAAATACCGTATGCTGTAATATGTGCGTGTTCACAGACGGATATAAGGACGATATAAAGGTAATGAGCACAAAAGAACTGTTTAGGGCTACATTGGAACTACTTAATAATTTCAATGCAGCCAAAAACATACATTTGTTGCAAACGCTTGGCGATTCCTACCTGAATGAGCACCAATTTTGCCAACTACTTGGGAGGATGAGACTTCATCAATCATTACCACAAGGCTATCAAAAAGATATTCCACGTATGTTATTTACTGATACACAGGTTAACAATGTGGCTAGGGCTTATATCAATGATGAGAACTTTGGGAGCTTGGGAAATGATATTAGTATGTGGAAATTGTACAATCTATTGACAGGAGCAAACAAGAGCAGTTATATAGATTCATTCTTGGATAGAGCGGTAAATGCAACCGAAATAGCAACGGGAATAAATGCCGCTTTGCATGGAGACACTAAATATAAGTGGTTTATTGATTGATTAAACAGGGGAATATTCAGAAATGGGTATTCTCCTATTTTATTAACTACATAAAACAAAGAATCATGTTCTATTATAAGATACTCGTTTGGCTCTTTTGGGTGGTATTGTCTTTTATAACAGGTTGTGTTCCGTTAATCTTGCTTATTCTTTTAGTTGGCTTATGGGATATTGAGGAAGCGAATAAACCTCGTTAGTGTTCAAAACAGGAATGTGTTCAAATAAATCTGCAAAGGTGGTTTGAACACATTCTTTCATGTTATCAATTTAATCAAAGAATAAAATGAAAACAGCCGTAATATACGCTCGTGTTTCATCAAGTAATGACAGACAGGACACGAGCAGACAAATAGAGGATTTAAAGAAATATGCTATCTCACAGGATATAGAAATTGTGAATATATTCCAGGAGCATATTTCAGGTGCAAAGAGAATTGAGGAAAGACAGATTTTAGGAGAATGTTTGGAATACTGTAAACGTGAATCTGTGAATATCCTACTTTTATCTGAATTGTCAAGACTAGGAAGAAGCACATTACAGGTTCTTCGCTCTTTAGATATATTGCATGAATCGAAAGTATCAGTTTACATACAGAACTTGGGCTTATATACTTTGCAACCAAATGGAGATGTTAATCCAATAGCGTCTATCATGGTGACAGTGCTTGCAGAAATGGCAAATATCGAAAGAAGCAATATCCAATACCGTTTGAATAGTGGTAGGGCAAATTATATTGCCAAAGGTGGTAAACTTGGCAGAAAGACAGGTTCAACTAAAACGGATGATAAGAAAAAAGAAGAATATAAGGAAGTCATTACTTTACTAAAGAAAGGCTATTCAATTAGAAATATAGCTAAGCTACAAAGTATTGGTATTTCCACCGTTCAACGGATAAAAAATCAGTTTATAAAGCCATAAGCATAAAATATCGGTAGGGTGGAAAAATTCAGAGATTTAGTTTTTATATGGGTAGTCTTGAATTTTTCCACTACCATAGATTTATAAAGCAGAAATAACCCTCAACTTTTAATAAACAATAGTTCTTGCTATTACAAACGCTTTTCGTAACTTTGTACCAATTTCAGATACCTAATGTGTTGGGGCTGAAAGGACATATTAGTTAACGAAGAGCGTTTTAAATATTATTCTTAATCTGAAATCTCGACAATTTCAATCTCCAAGAATAATAGGCAAGAACGCTCACGTCAATGTTATATACCTATCTTGTTAAGATAGTCTATATATCGTTTGGCGTGGGCTATTGTTTATTATTTGGAGATGGGCAGTCGAGAGCCTCAGATTAGATAATATCCAATAGTTCCCACGCTTTTCTCATTGTATAATACTATCCAAAGGGAACAGGGTGGATAAAACGATATATAACTACGAATCAGACATTAAGAAACAACTTTAGCTACTATCTTTTAAGTAGCCAACTCAATTTTTGAGCAGCTTATACTACAAATGAAATTATTAACAAAAAGATTATTTACAGAATATGAAAACATTTAGATTTTTTGCGACTTTATTGGTTATTGCTTTATGTGCAGGTTTTACTTCTTGTAGCGATGACGATGATGAAAATCCATTAGTAGGTACTTGGGTGAATATAGAGAATAGGAACTCTATGGAATATAAAGAAGTAATGACTATTAATGAAAACGGTACGGGTTCAAGTGCTAATTATACTAATGGTCAATTAGACAAAGACGGAGTAGAAAATTTTAGATATACTTATGACGAAAACAGTAAGGTCTTTACTTGGATATGGGAAGAAGATAGCGACGGAGAGAGTGATGTTTATTCAATGCATGTTCGAGAACTGACAGGCTCTAAATTAGTTTTAGTTGATGATATGGATGAAGAAGGTGAAGGAGAGGTAATAACATACACAAAACAATAATAGGAATTAACGGCATAGTGCTAGTCTTATTAGGCTAGCATTTGCTTCCGTTTAATAAGAAATAGAATAGATTATGGCATATACTGTAAGAGATTTATCAAATGCTCAAAGGTTTGAGTATAAAGGATATGAAGTTTTTATGTATTGTGTTGAAGATAGCTTTTGGAGTGGAGAAAGGACTTATAAAGTTGATATAAGTATTAGCGACCATATTTATTATAGAATAGCAGAAGATATACAGATAGCTCGTTATCAACAGCAGAGACAAAGTTATTTTCCAACGGCTTATAATAGTGGGTACAATGGAACTTATGACATAATGAAGAAACTGAAAGAACGCATATTGTTTAGTTCTTCTTTTAATGTTATTGTGAAACGTAAATTTACTATACTGAAAGATAATGAGCCTTATGTTAGAGATGCAATGGGACAAATAAAATCTATCATTGATAGTAAGTTTGGTAATGTGTATGATAGATTTAAAAATATTCAAAATATTATTTGACATGACAAGGATTGGTTGGATTATTATAGGAATACTTGTTTATTTCCTGTTGGGTTGGATTTTAAAGGATATAGTTTTTTCTATCATCACAATCGAAAGTGATACTACAATGGGAGATATTTTGAAGTATGAGCAAATTGTTTACTCTGCTTTAACGGCTATTTACATTATTATAATGGATGTTGTGCAAGGAGACGAAAATGGAGACTCAGGACTTCCTATTATTTTAGTTATTGCTGCATATTTTGGAGCAAGGTTTCTACCTCTTTCAATGGGAAGCGTTATATTGTACAGTGTATTAAACATTTTGGCTATAATTTGGGAAGCTTGTGAATTGAAAAAATACTAAATAAGAAGAAGTCTAATGGAAGAGTTTTTAATGATAATATTAGCAGGAGCAGTAGGTGGTTTTATCTTTTCACTCATAGTTAAATCTGAAAACAAAAGAAAACATAACTGATAAAATAAAGATTTATGGGAGCAGTAATAGGAATTGTAATTTATGCAATAATAGCATATATTACTTGTCCACGTAAAGAAAATGGGAGTTTTGAAGAAGGAGCAGTAGCATTGTATATCATCATTCCTGTTGTGGTTTTGGCGATTTATCTTATATGTAATAATTAGAAAAAAGTCCATGAGGAAAATTTTATATTGCATATTACCAATCTTCTTATGTTCTGTTTTATCTTGTGATAGGAAAAGACAATCAAGTGAACAGGATATGAAAGATTCGTTAGCAGCAGCTAATTTTATGAAATGTGCAAAGTTTTTGTATAATACTTTGTTTGATGATGAGCTTAAATACTTTAAGCCACGTATTTTTATAAAGTACAGGCAACCTGTAAATGGCTATGATGTAACTGTTATGTGTTTGCTTTATAACTATACTTATGATAAAGAAAGAAATACAGAAATTTGGGGTAATGCCTTACTTTACTTTGAAAAGGAAGATAACAGATTCTATATTTATAATGAAAGCTTTTCTGACAGTGTTCTTTATTATGTAAACGAACAAGAAGTTAGAGATAACATGATATTAGAATTGGATTATTTACCTAAATCAACAAAGGAGTATTTGAGTCATAACTCACCATTCTTTTTCTCTGATGTGGATTTTGACGGAGAAGAAGAATTAATTATCAATAACTGGAGATGTGGTACAAGACATTGCAATACCTATGATGTTTACAAGATAACCAATAATGAAGTGAAGCAACTGACAGAAGCGCCATTTGTTAATCCAACAGGAAAAATCAGCAATTATAATTCAGATTTTGATTCTGTAAATAAAACTATAACAATACACAAAAGAACAGGAAGCGTTTACTACGATGGTTATTATAAATATGGTTTAGCTAAAAAGGTAATATTGAACAGTGATGACAGACTTAGCAAATATAACCAAATAGAACTGATAGAAGCAAAAATCATAGGTTATGATAAAAATACAGATAGTAATACTCCAACTCGTCCATATAGGCTGTATAAAAAGATAAATGCTAGATTACAGAAAGTAAGAGAAGGAAGATATAATGGTATTTCTGAATATGATACTATTGATATAAATAAGATTCATAAATAAAAATATATCAAATACCTTATTCTTATCAAGTAACAAGAATCAAGAAGCTCATGATTATGAAGTTAGTAACTATCTACATACTACTATTAATGTTATTACTATCTTGTACTAGTAAAAAGGATAGTAATATACAGGCTACTATTGACAGCTTATCTATATATGACAATCATTCTACTTTGGAAATATCAGAAGCTAAACATTTGCAATGGGTAGATTCTGTATTAGGAGTAAAAGGTGTGAAACTGATTGATTACAGAAATGGGATATACCAATATGATGATACAAGGTTTTATTGGAATAGGGCTTTTGATTATTTCTTGGTATATCCCTCTAGCTTTACACATGGAAAAGAATCGGATTTGGGCAATGGCAATCATTTTGTAAATAAGGATAGTACAATCTGTTTGAATGTGTATGCTACTTACTTCGATGTTTTTAAAGATGATTATTCGCTTCGTGAATGTTTTGATATGATGATTGATTCTGATATTGAACAAGGCAATAGAATTGTCAAGAAAGATATTACAGACCATAGTTATACTATTGAAGGCAATACTAAGGGTGGTAGATGTTTTTATAGTAAAGCTATTTGTAAAAAGGCTTATGGACGTGAGATTATTGTAACAGTGAAGTTAGAATATATGAATTTCATAAAGAAGCAAGCAGAAGAAATAATTAGTATGAATATTAATCGTTTTCCATATAATCCACTGGAATAATTCTTATCTTTATCACAACTAAATCAATCTTTGTATGTTTAAGTGGTTTCATAGAAGCAAAAATAATCATAGTAAGCATCTTTCAGAATTAAAAGAAAGGTTGGCTATTCAGGAGTTAGCTTCTTTAGATATAGAAGCAATCAAACAATTTGCTTTAAAAGATTGGGAACTTGGGGAAACTCATGGTTTACCACATTGGCAAAGAGTGGAACGTAATGGAATAATACTTGCCACATCAGAAGTAAATATTACGGTTGTTAGGTTGTTTGCTTATCTGCATGATAAATGCAGAATAGATAATGGTTGTGACATTGAACATGGAAAAAGAGCCGCTATTATGATTAATGGGATTAGACACACATTACTAAAAGAGTTAACTGATAATGAATTTGAGTTATTGTCTAAGGCTTGTGAACTTCATACTACAACATTGCGAACAGGTAACTCAACTATTGATACTTGCTTTGATGCAGATAGATTAGATTTAGAACGAGTTGGTATAATACCATATCCCAATAAAATGGCTACTTCAAAGGGAGAATATTATGCGAAGAATCTTAGTGAATTTTATGATTTAGCAGCTTTAATAACTGTGGAATAATGAAGAAGTATCTTAGAACATTAAAGAACAGCATTTGAAGAAGTTGCTGTTTTTTTATCCTTAATCTTGCTATATTGTAAATAATAGCTAATTTTGCATCCCGAAATATGCGCTCTTTGAAATGCTTAACTTTAAAACAAAGGTCACTAGCAGCAACGCTTTATTGTGTCAAAAGCACTTTAAATGTTATCCATTGGGGTAACTCGTGACCTGTAACCTTTTTAAGACAGAGACACAACGTCTATTTTTTATTAAATAAAATTCTTATATGATTATATCTACATTGAAAGATATTAAAAATGAGGGTGTTAACGTTTGTTTCATTAAAGGAAACAGACAAGTGTCTAATAAAAATGTAAAGTCTAAGACTGCATCTATTGATAAATATGGTATTCTTGTACCATTGATGTATGTTAAAGGCACAAAAGCTGTTAAAGACGGTTGCTCATTAATGACAAGTGACGGAGAGCCTATTTCTAGTGAAGAAGCTGACAAATATATTGTTATTGTTGACGGGCAACATAGATATTCAGCAGCAATAGAGAAAAGTGTTTCTGATGAAGAAATATATCTTTTTGAAAGCTATGCTAAAGCTTCAACAAAAGAGTTGTTAGCAGAAGCTAATGTCGAAGTAGAAAAGTGGAAAGGTGAGGATTATATTGCTGGTGCTACTTTGGCTAAGCCAGAGAATGAACTTTTGCAATTTGCAAACACCTTATCTTTGAGAGGATTTCCGATTAGTACAATTAGTCTTATTTTATGTTGGGATAAGCACAAGTTTACCTCAAAAAAATTAAGTAGGCTAATGAAAGGTGAAACTGTGAATATAGAGCATAACTTTGAAAGAGCTAAAGCTTTTTTGAGTGCTATGTCTAAATTTACAGATAAATTTATTGCTAAGAACTATGCTATTAATGTCGTTATAGACTTATCAAGTGAAATGGGGTACAAACCTGTTTGTGAAGCATTGTCCAAAATTTCAGAAACCACTGTACAAAGAATTGAAGGGATTACTGGAGAGGAAAATGTAAAAAGCTTTTTGAAGGATGCAATAAATAAAATAAAGAGTTAGGTAAATAAAAGTTTAATCACTTAAAACCATAGGTTATGTAACCAAAGTTTAAAAGCGCATATTTCATAGCCGATTATCAGAAATGGTAATCGGCTTTTTTATTCTCTAATTATTTCAAAAAAACAAAGTACACCGCCAATACTAAACATATAAACGCAGCAAAATGATTCCAATGCAAAGTTTCCCCTTTAAAAAGAACCGTAGTAAATATTGTAAATATTATAAGAGTAATTACTTCTTGAATAACTTTTAATTGCATTAAAGAAAATGGACCACCATTATCAATGAAACCAATTCTATTTGCAGGAATTTGAAATAGGTACTCAAAGAAAGCTATCGACCAACTGAATGCAACTACCCCAATTAGAGGTAAAGATGCAAACCAACCGTATTCCTGTTTCATTTTAAGATGTCCATACCATGCAAAAGTCATAAAGACATTAGACACGATGAGTAATAATATTGTATAAACAGCTTTCATATATATTTTTTATTTACATAAGTATATTGAAATTTTAAATCTTTTTCTCATGGGTATTTTTGACTATTTATATTCAAAAAAAGCAATTGCCCAGCTAAAAGCAATAACACCAATAAGCGGAAGCGTAGCAAACCAAGAATACTCCTGTTTCATCTTTAAATGCCCATACCAGGCAAATGTCATAAATATATTGGATACTATTAATAGTAACACAGTATATAATCCTTTCATATCTATTTCTATTTTAATCAGTTATTCATTTTTTTCGGGCAACAAATCTTTCTGTACATTCGTCATACTCCCCCATAAGCTATACCGTGCTTCAGGATTCATAGCTTCAAGCTGATGCAGTATTCCTTTCATATCGCTACGGCTTGACTGAGATTCATAAGGGCAATTTTTCACTTGCTTCTGGTAAGCGTTTAAAGCAGCCAGTTCTATTAAATCAGCCTCATGTACCAGACACATCGGACGTATAATTGTCATATCAAACTTCTTCATCACCAACCGTGGAGGCATCGTACTAAAGGCTCCCTGATAAGTAAGGTTCATCAACAATGTTTCCAGAATATCATCCATGTGATGCCCTAAAGCTATCTTATTGCATCCCTGCTCTTTGGCAACCGTGAAAAGAGCTTTTCGCCTGTTCCAGGAACAAAGGAAACAAGGAGATTTACGGGTATCGGTAGAAGGATCGAACGAAGTTTCATATACCACCAAAGGTACTCCAAATGTTTCGGCATGTGCCCGCAAATATTCCAGATTACTCTGGTAAGGAATATTCTTCATCACGACATGCACCGCTACCACCGAAAAGCGGGGTTTGAAGATACGCGCCCGCCTTCCCAACAGTTCGATCAAGGCCAGCGAATCTTTTCCTCCCGACAGACCGATAAGAATTTTATCGCCCTCCTCTATCAGGTTATATTGCACTACACCTTTATTAAACCGGCGCTCAATGCGACGCAAGATTTGCTCTTCTTCTGTAAACTTTGTCATATCTTCAAAAATTGGCTGCAAAAGTAAGTGAAAAGAATGATTTAAAGAAGAATTAACATAATAGAATAACTTAAAAAAGGAATATTCGCGATTAATTTGTATTTTTGAACTTCTGAATAACAAGCCAAGACCCTATATGAAGAAAAAGCATATTTTATTCTTTCTTTTCTGCCTGATCCTTACAAGTGTATCTGCACAAACACTGGAGCAGGCAAAGACTATGTTTAATAAAGGACAATACGATAAAGCCAAACCTGTCTTTGAAAAATACGTCAAATCCCAACCCGCCAATGGAAATTATAACCTGTGGTACGGTGTCTGTTGTCTGAAAACCGGAGAACCGGACAAGGCGTTGAAATATCTGGAACTGGCAGTAAAAAAACGCATTCCTACCGGACAGCTTTATCTGGCTGAGAACTACAATGACCTGTATCGTTTTGATGAAGCTATTAAAAACTATGAAGCTTACATAGAAGATCTTACCAAGAAAAAAAGACCTACTGAAGAAGCTGAAAAATTATTGGAAAAAGCAAAATCCAACCTTCGTATGCTGAAAGGGGTAGAAGAAGTATGCGTGATTGACAGCTTTGTTGTAGATAAAGCGAACTTTCTTGATGCATATAAAATCAGCGAAGAATCGGGTAAACTGTTTTCATACAACAGTTTTTTCAAAACAGAGGGAGAACATCCGGGAACTGTTTACGAAACAGAACTCGCAAACAAAATATACTACGGCGAAAAAGATAAAAAAGGACTGCTCAATATTCTGTCAAAGAACAAATTGCTGGATGAATGGAGTAAAGGCATGGAGTTGCCGGGAAGTATTAATGCTTCGGGCAATACAAACTATCCATACGTACTGACAGACGGAGTAACAATCTACTATGCTTCGGACGGAGAAGGATCTTTGGGTGGATATGACATTTTCGTGACGCGCTATAACACGAATACGGATACCTATCTTAGCCCCGAAAATGTAGGCATGCCTTTCAATTCGCCTTATAATGACTATATGTACGTCATCGACGAATACAACAACTTGGGATGGTTTGCCTCAGACCGTTATCAGCCTGATGGTAAGGTGTGTGTGTATGTATTCATCCCGAACGAATCAAAACAGGTGTACAATTATGAAGCAATGGACCCGAAACAAATCATAGCTCTGGCCCAACTTAAATCATTAAAAACAACCTGGAAAGACAAACAAGAGGTAAGCAATGCCAGAAAAAGACTGGAAGCTGCCATTAATCATAAGCCACAAGAACAATTTGTGGCCGACTTTGAATTCATCATTGATGATAACACAACGTATTATCACCTGGACGATTTCAAATCTCCACAGGCAAAAGAACAGTTCAAGAAATACCAACAGAAGGAAAAAGACTATCGCCAGCAGGAAAGTAAACTGGACAGTCAGCGTCAGTGGTATGCACGTGCCAATAAAGAAGAAAAAACAAAAATGGCTCCATCTATCCTTGATCTTGAAAAACGGGTAGAACAGATGATCCGCGAACTGGACAAGGAGGCTATCGACATACGCAATACAGAAAAACAAAATCTAAAATAACAAAACTATGGATGTACTGATAATCGTTGTACTCATTATTGCCGCAGTAATACTTTTTCTGGTAGAACTGTTTGTTATCCCGGGAATTAGCGTGGCAGGCTTCGGAGCACTGGGTTGCATCATTTATGCCAATTATTATGCTTTCGCCTATATGGGTACGGGTGCAGGATTCATCACTTTGGTGGTATCAGGAATCGCATGTATCGGTTCTCTCGTATGGTTTATGCGATCAAAAACGCTGGACAAACTGGCTTTAAAAAAAGACATTACATCCAAAGTAGACCGAAGTGCCGCCAATAAAGTAAAAGTAGGTGACACAGGAATTACCACTACCCGACTGGCACAAATTGGTTATGCAGATATCGACGGTAACATCATAGAAGTAAAATCGATGGACGGGCTGCTGGATGAAAAGACACCGATAGTAGTTAACCGAATTACAGACGGAACTATTTTTGTAGAAAAACAGAAATCATAATATTCACTTAATTCAAAACTCATTATGAACGTCGAACCAATGTATCTGACTATCTTACTGATAGCGGGAGGTATTATTCTCCTGGTTCTTTTCTTTCATTACGTACCATTCTTCCTTTGGCTGTCCGCCAAAGTTTCGGGAGTAAACATCTCGCTGGTACAACTTTTTCTGATGCGCATCCGTAATGTTCCGCCGTATATTATCGTACCGGGCATGATTGAAGCCCACAAAGCCGGTCTGAGTAATATCACCCGTGACGAACTTGAAGCCCATTATCTGGCCGGAGGACATGTAGAAAGAGTAGTTCATGCGTTGGTTTCCGCTTCTAAAGCAAACATAGAACTCACCTTTCAGATGGCTACGGCTATTGACCTTGCCGGACGTGATGTGTTTGAGGCTGTTCAAATGTCCGTTAATCCGAAAGTAATCGATACACCTCCTGTTACAGCTGTAGCCAAAGACGGTATCCAGCTCATAGCCAAAGCACGTGTAACCGTACGTGCCAGTATCAAGCAGCTTGTGGGTGGTGCAGGTGAAGATACAATCCTAGCCCGCGTAGGTGAAGGTATCGTTTCGTCTATCGGTTCTTCCGAAAACCACAAGTCGGTACTCGAAAATCCGGATTCTATCTCCAAATTAGTACTTCGCAAAGGTCTGGATGCAGGAACAGCTTTTGAAATTCTGTCAATTGATATTGCCGATATTGATATAGGTAAAAACATCGGTGCAGCTTTACAGATAGATCAGGCAAATGCAGATAAAAACATTGCGCAGGCAAAAGCAGAAGAGCGCCGTGCAATGGCCGTAGCTACCGAACAGGAAATGAAAGCAAAAGCAGAAGAGGCACGTGCCAATGTGATTCAGGCCGAAGCGGAAGTTCCGAAAGCAATGGCAGAGGCCTTCCGTAGCGGGAACCTCGGTATTATGGATTACTATAAAATGAAAAATATCCAGGCTGATACATCCATGCGGGACAATATAGCAAAACCAATGGGTGGAAACAATAATAAACCATTGAGCGATTAGCCTGCTCACAATAATATACACGGAGTTCCATAGAGTTTCACTTTTAATAAACACTTTGTGGAACTCTGTGTTATTTTATTAAGAACTTGTTTATAACTAAATCTTTGAACAGCATGAAAAAGTATTTTCCTTCCTCAGAGTTGATAATCAACGAAGACGGTTCAGTATTCCATCTTCATGTAAAACCCGAACAACTGGCAGACAAAGTAATACTTGTTGGAGATCCCGGACGAGTAGCACTCGTAGCTTCTCACTTCGACAAGAAAGAATTTGAAGTGGAAAGCCGCGAGTTTAAAACCATCACCGGAACTTATAAAGGTAAACGTATTACCGTTGTTTCCACCGGTATTGGTTGTGACAATATTGATATTGTAATGAATGAACTGGATGCGTTGGCAAACATCGACTTTCAGACCCGTGAAGAAAAAGAACATCTCCGCTCACTGGAACTGGTACGTATCGGCACTTGTGGGGGCTTGCAACCCAATACTCCGGTTGGCACCTTTGTTTGTTCACAAAAATCAATTGGTTTTGATGGGCTGCTCAACTTCTACGACGGAAGAAATGCAGTCTGTGATCTCGCTTTTGAACGCGCCTTCCTGAACCATATGGGATGGTCGGGCAATATGTGTGCACCTGCCCCTTATGTGATTGATGCAAATGCGGAACTGATTGACCGTATTGCTAAAGAAGACATGGTACGTGGCGTTACAATCGCTGCCGGTGGCTTCTTCGGCCCTCAGGGACGTGAGCTGCGGGTTCCTTTGGCTGATCCCAATCAAAATGATAAAATTGAAAAGTTTGAATACAATGGTTTCAAAATAACCAATTTCGAAATGGAAAGTTCTGCGCTTGCCGGATTATCAAAACTAATGGGACACAGAGCGATGACCGTTTGCATGGTAATTGCCAACCGCCTTATTAAAGAAGCGAATACGGGATATAAAAACACCATTGATACACTAATAAAAACCGTTCTTGACAGAATCTAATGAATTTATCATTTGCCGCCATCGACTTTGAGACAGCTACAGGCTATATGGAAAGCGCCTGTTCGGTAGGCATTGTCACCGTTACAGACGGAGTGATTACAGATGAGTATTATAGTCTGATCCAACCGCCCGAAAACGTATATTGGCGATCAAATATCCTTGTACATGGCATCACCCCGGATATGACCGAATCATTGCCGGGGTTTCATGCCATTTATCCTGAAGTACGGAAGCGGTTACAAGGCAAAACAGTTGTTGCTCACAACGAACAATTTGACCGCAATGTATTGAAACGTACCATGCGTATGTACCAGCTTGATTATGATGAGTTATTACTGCCCGAACGTTGGGAATGTACCCTGCGTATCTACCGCTCTTTAGGCTATAAACCTGCCAATCTGAGTGCTTGCTGTCAACGGCAAAACATTGATCTCACCCATCATGAAGCCCTCTCTGATGCCCGGGGATGTGCCAAACTCTATCTAAACTTTCTGGAAAGCCATCGTCCGGTCAATACCCTATGGTAAAACGTTCCTGATGATGTGCCGGCTTCTCTAACTCGTCAATCATAGCTGCTGCATAATCCTGCACCGAAATATGACTATTACCCACTACATCTACAACCATATCATCTTTGCCTAAACGATATCTGCCTGTACGTACGCCTGGCGCCATATCAGCAGCCGGTGAGAAGAATACCCAATCTATTTCTTTTTCTTTTTTCAGGAAATTAAGATAAAAATCGCTCAAAGCTTTGACTCCCGGCAATAACTTCTCAGGAACTTCACCAGAATCGACCAGACGGAGCCCCGGCGCAATAAACAACGAACCAGCACCACCTACCATCAGGAAACGATTCACGCCTGATTTTTTTACTCCATCAATTATCGTCAGGTAAACTTTAATTGTTTCATCATATATATTGGGATTATCCCATCCGGGATTAAAGGCACTGATCACAGCATCGGCTCCCTTACAGACTCCATAAACTTCATCGAGAGAAGAAACATCTGCTTTCTTGACTACTAAATGTTCATTCTCGATTTTTATCTTGTCCGGATTACGAACTACGGCCGTCACATGAAAATCACGGTTCAAAGCTTCATTAAGGATAGCCGAACCTACAAAACCACTGGCCCCTATCAATACTACCTTCTTCATATTACAAATTATTTGAGTGTTCAATTTATTATATTAGTAATAGTATAACACGTTACACTTCAAATTGTTGTAATATAAAAAAGTAATCAGAAGTACTTCTCGATTGTACTTTTCAGCTGTTCTATTGAATAAGGTTTGGAAACAACTTCATTACATCCCGCAGCAAGCGCCTGCTTCTGTTCTATATAGAAAGCATTTGCCGTCACGGCTATGATCGGAATATCAGCAGATACCGCACGGATTTTCTCTGTGGCTTTAATACCATTCATCACCGGCATACGAATATCCATCAGTATCAGATCTGGTTTCTCATGTAAGAAACGGTTCACAGCCTCTTCACCATTTGTCACCCACGAAAGAGTATAATCTTTCTTTAGCAAAGCATTTATCTGCATAAAGTTGGTTTCTACATCTTCTGCTACCAATATCCGTTTCCGTCCCTCCTGATAATCAGATTCAGTAATGGTTAAGTCTACCTGCTGGTAAGGTAAATACATAGCAAAGGTACTCCCCTCGCCTACTTCGGATTCCACATTTATTTTCCCGCCAAGACGCTCTACAAGACTCTGACAGATGGATAACCCCAACCCAGTACCTTGTACAAAATCATTCAGTTTCTCAAAACGGGTAAATATCAGGGGAAGTTTCTCTTTGGGAATTCCACATCCGGTATCACTGACAAACAGTTTCAGCCAATCTTTCTCCACACACATTCCGATTGTAATACATCCCTGCCTGGTGTTCTTAATGGCATTCGACAGAAAATTAAATAATATCTGAGTAACCCGGTTACGATCGGTTGTAATCCATATTTTCTCTTGCGGACGTGTAACTCTTAACTCAATTTCATCTCTGATTTTTAACCGGTGTACTTTCTCAACTTCATCAATCAGTGAAGTCATCTCCACCAGTTGAAAATGTATCTCTGATTTGCCGGATTCAATGCGTGATAAATCGAGGATATCATTGATCAGTTGGAGCAACACATTGCTATTTTTCCGAATGATGCCAATGTATTCTTCTTTTTCCTCTTGGGCTTCTGTCAAAGCTATAATTTCGGCAAAGCCAACAATAGCATTCAGGGGAGTACGGATCTCATGACTCATATTAGCCAAGAAAACAGATTTCATACGATCTGCCTCCTCCGCTTTTCTTTTGGCTTCAATCAGTTCCTGGGCATGTTGTACACGCTCTCCGATGTCATGAATTAAAGCCAAGACTTTATTATCTTCAAATGGGGCGATACGAGCTTGGAAATAATGCCTGCCATCTTCGGCATCCAGCGGATACTCAATCTCTTTTAACCGCCCTTCTTTCAGACACTCGTGTATATTACGAATAAATAAGTCACTTACTTCCGGATTGTAAATAGAACGTCCGTCAGCTCCTTTCAACACCTCTACCGGATGAAGTAACACAGTATCGGATGCCATCAGCACATCAGTGATGAAAAAGTTATCATCAAAAATAAATATAAACTCCGGCAAAGCTTCAATCACTTTCCGGTTTCTTGCTTCCAGACGCCTTATATGCTGCTCTTTTTCACATTGCGAAGTAACATTGATAGTATAGGCTATTATCTTTTCCGGATGTCCATCTTTATCTTTCTGATAAGAAAGGAAGTGGTCTTCCAGCCAAATAACTTGCCCATTATTACCGATACAACGTACCCGTATCTGAGACGTTTTTGTTTCAGAATCGAGCATACGGGAGAAAGCATTCCGGTAAGGAACAATGTCCTCCGGACAGGCATACCGATAGAAATCATCAATATCTTTAAAAATGATACCTACTTCTTTTAATCCTAATATACGAAAGTAGTCATCTGTAAAGCTACATTCACCCGTTACAATATCATATTCCCACAGTGCAATTTGATGTGCAGACAAAACAGAGGTCATTTTTTGAAATTTATCTCTTAGTTTTTCAATATATTCTTCTTTGAAAAAGGAATCAGCTTCAGCTATCATATAAGTGCATTTCGTTTTGTTGTATGGATAGCAAAGATAAGAATAATAAAGAATAACTTGCATTAAAAGTTATTCCTTTTTTCTACAGAAAATCCTATCTTTGCCTTTCAAAATGAAAAAAAAATGAATCAAGACACCATTTGTGCTATAGCCACCGCCCAAGGAGGAGCTATCGGAAGTATCCGCGTCTCTGGTCCCGATGCCATAACTATTACTGAACGTATTTTCACTCCAGTTAAAGTGGGGAAGCAACTCTCTGATAAAAAGCCATATACATTAACTTTCGGACATATACACAATGAGAAAGAGATTGTGGATGAAGTACTTGTCAGCTTGTTTCGTGCCCCCCACTCCTACACAGGGGAAGATAGTACTGAAATTACGTGTCATGGTTCTACCTATATTCTTCAGCAGGTGATGCAACTGCTTATTAAAAACGGCTGCCGTATGGCTCAACCCGGAGAATATACACAAAGAGCTTTTTTGAATGGCAAGATGGATCTCAGCCAGGCAGAGGCTGTGGCAGATCTGATTGCTTCAACCTCTGCCGCTACCCATCGTTTAGCCATGAGCCAGATGCGTGGCGGCTTCAGTAAAGAATTAGCCGACCTCCGTGGAAAACTTCTCGACTTCACATCTATGATCGAACTCGAGCTGGATTTCAGTGAAGAAGATGTGGAGTTTGCAGACCGTTCCGCATTACGCCATTTAGCAGATGGGATAGAACAGGTTATCACTCGCCTGGTTCATTCGTTCAGTGTAGGAAATGCTATAAAAAATGGTGTTCCGGTAGCCATCATAGGCGAAACCAATGCAGGAAAATCGACTCTATTGAATGTTCTATTGAATGAGGATAAAGCCATCGTCAGTGATATTCACGGCACAACCCGTGATGTCATTGAAGATACTGTAAACATAGGTGGCATCACTTTCCGCTTTATAGATACTGCCGGAATTCGTGAGACTAATGATACCATCGAGAGTTTGGGTATTGAACGTACCTTCCAGAAACTGGATCAGGCCGAAATTGTGCTTTGGATGATTGATGCTACAGATGCGAAGTCACAAATGGAAGAGCTTTCAGGCAAAATTCTCCCACGTTGCCAAAACAAACATCTGATCGTAGTATTTAATAAATCTGACCTGATCAGAGAAGAACAAAAGAAAGATATAATTTCTCTTCTATCAAGTTTCTCCAAAGAAGACATAAGTTCAATCTTTATTTCTGCAAGACAGCGATCAGGTACTGACGAATTACAACAAACACTGATCGAAGCCGCCCACCTCCCAACGATTACACAAAATGATGTAATCGTTACAAATATCCGCCATTATGAGGCTCTATCCCGTGCACTGGATGCCATACACCGGGTACAAAACGGATTGGATGCGAATATTTCCGGAGATTTTTTAGCACAGGATATACGAGAATGTATCTTCCATCTGTCGGATATAGCAGGAGAGGTAACAAACGATATGGTACTTCAAAATATATTTCAGCATTTTTGCATCGGGAAATGATACATCGCAATTAACCGCAACGAATTAGAATCAACTATAATGAAGTCGCTGAATTTCAGCGGCTTTTTTATTTATCCAAAATCCAGTTCATAGCGATTGGATAGTGTTGTTCACCATATTTTTCTACCGTATTTCTACCGCGAAACAAATTGGGGTTTGTCCCCGATGTCACAGTGACACATTTGGCGACATGGGTGAACAATGGTTTACGTAGAGAGACAAAAAGGGAAATTAAATCTTTATGGTTTCACTAAAAATATGGAGAAAACAACATGGAAGTAAAAAGAATTTGTCAATGGTGTGGTAAACCTTTTATAGCTCAGAAAACCACCACCAATTATTGTAGTCCTCAATGTTCTAAACGAGGCTACAAACATCGAATGAAAGAGCGAAGAATGGAGCTCATTCAGAGTCAAGAATTGTTGGAGGTAAAGAAGATGCTGGAAAATCAAGAGTACTTTACCTTTTCACAAGCAGCTAAATTGATGGGAGTTTCTCGTCAATACATCTACAAATTAGTCAAAGAGGATAAGTTGAGAGCAAGTCGGATTAGTTCACGAATGTCTTTTATTCGAAGAGCTGATATAGAACTTTTGCTTAAATCTAAACCTTATGAACGTGTGATGTCAAAAGTCGAATTTGATATTGCTGAATATTACACTGCTGAAGAAATTGCCCAAAAATACAAGGTCAACACCAAATGGGTATGGACTTATACACGGGAGTATAATGTGCCAAAAGTAAAAATCCGCCAGTTCAACTATTACAGCAAAAAGCATATTGATGTTGCTTTTGCCAAGTACAAGACAGATAATGATCTGACCGAATGGTACACTCCCGAAGAGATAGAACAAAAGTATGGGATGAGTCGGGTTGCCATCCGCTCCCATGTCTATCGCAACAACATCCCGTCCAAGAAAGAACACGGTCAGATATTCTACTCGAAGCTACATTTTGACCTATCCAAGCAGACTGCCGAAGACAATGCTTCGGAGTACTACACCGTGCAGGAAGTCATGAAGAAATACAATCTCACAAGGGATTCTGTCTATGGCATTCTGCAGTTCCACGAAATCAAACGTGAGAAGAAAGGTCGTTTCGTGAGATTCCTGAAAGTGGAATTTGATCATGTAATGGGTGTCAGAAAATAAGCCTAAGTCTGAATTTAGGCAGACCAGAAAATGATTCTAAAAATGAGCATTGTCTGTGTCAAGCCATTACGGACATTTGCAGCAAATCAAGTATAAACTAATAATAATTGTAACTATGTTAGAATGTAAAACAGTAACATTGAGAACACGTCCCTTGAAACATGGGATGCTTTCTTTCTATTTAGATTATTATCCGGGGTATCGTGACCAAGAAACAATGAAAACCATCCGTCACGAAGGATTGAACATTTATATTTATGCCAATCCTAAGAATGAACGTGAACGCAACTTCAATGCAACTATGTCGGAAAAGGCGGAAGCCATCCGATGCCGACGCTTTGAATCTATCGTTAATGACAGGTATGATTTCTTTGACAGGCACAAACTCAAAGCGGATTTTCTGGAATACTACCGCAAGCAGCTTCGCAAGCATGACCAAAAGTGGGAATTTGTGTACCACCATTTCTACAACTTCGTTCATGGCAAATGTACTTTTGAAGAAATTGATATTGACCTTTGTAATAAGTTCCGGGAGTATCTGCTAAATGCCAAGCAACTCAGGCGTGACGACCGCATTTCAAAGAACTCTGCTTCCGGCTATTGGTCAACATTCAGGGGACTTTTGAAGATTCTTTATCGCAATCGGCTAATCAAAACCAATATCAATGACTTTTTGGATAAAATCGAAACGGAAGATACTCCAAAAGACTATCTAAGTGTGGAAGAACTTTACAAATTGGCTGAGACACCTTGCAAAAAGCCGATTCTGAAGACAGCAGCATTGTTTTCATGTTTGACCAGTCTCAGAATCAGCGATATACTATCGTTACAATGGCATGAAATCGTTGACTTTGCAGCCGGAGGGAAATGTGTCCATACAATTACCCAAAAGACCAAAACAGAGGACATCATTCCAATCAGCGACGAAGCCCTGCAATTAATCGGCTATTCTCCGGAAAAAACCGGATTAGTATTTAAAGGATTGAAACGAAGTTGGACACAGCATCCCATGAAAGAGTGGATTCGCGAAGCTGGTATAACCAAGAATATCACTTTCCACTCCTACCGAAGAACATACGCAACACTTCAAGGAGCAGCCGGCACAGACATACGTACCATTCAAAGTAATATGGCACATAGAAGTATCACCACGACACAACGGTACATGAAAGTTGTGGACAGCAACAAGCGTGAAGCCAGCAACAGAATCTCTTTAATCCGCAAGTAAGAATTAAGGTTCAAATAATCCCATTTTATAGCTCAGAGTATGATATTTTGCATCAAATCATACTCTGAGCATATTTTTTCTTAAATTCTGAACGATTATCTATTACAAACAGCAACTATTTGGAAATCTGCATATACATTTGTTTTATTGTAGAACTCAAACAGTATCAGTTTATGACGAATAGTATTAAAATTACTCCTCAAAGAACCAGTTTCATACTTTCAGTAAGTGTCATCCTTTATTGGACAACAGACTCCTATTTATATCTTAATTGCCATATCGACATGATGGAGTATTCCACTCCAGTTATTTTATATATCACGGCAATGATACTTGCCTGTGGAGTACTTCAGCGTTTCTTTTTCCGATTCATTACAAAGAATGAATTGAGTTTGTCTTTTGGCAAGCAAGTAAGACCTCTACCCGAACAAATTAAGGAGATTGATCCGGAGTGTCCAAAGGACAAGGATATAAATCCGGCAATTTTAGTTGCAGAAAGTGTTGCAAAACAAGATTATATGGATAATTATGAAGTACGTGTAGCTGAAATTGAACGTAAAAAAGCCGAAAGGCAGGCAGACATTAAGCGTGTCATTCATGAATATACCACATTTGTAATGACGGAATTTCTCTCAAAAGAAGATCTTGAAATTCTGCATGAAAACATAGAGTATTTTGCGTACGGACAATCTGATTTATACAAGCCAATCCGTTCAAAAGTAGATAATTCTCTCCGTTCTATCGACCTGATGCATTTCGTATGGAACATCGGGGAGAGATTGGGCATTTCTCTTATAGATAGAGCAACATTCATACATACTATATTCCCACATGAATTAAAAGACGCTTCGATTAAATATCTGGCTAAAAATCTCCGAACATGCGGAGTTTGCAAAATAGCCCTTGATATTCCTAAAACCGGAGATTATCACTTCAAATGTATGAAAGAAGCCCAAGAATAAAAAGAAAATTCAACCGATTAGGGTTATTCAACACAGACTGAAATATTATTGCCTTCTGATAGTTGTCAGCATTACATCATTGTGTTGGTTTGCAGCATGTTTAACAAAAACAATGTTATATATGCAAAAAGACAAACTGACCTTTAATGACCTGCCTGAAGTAGTAGAAGAACTTTGCGAGAGAATCGCAAGTATGGAAACGTTGCTGGCAGAAAAACTTCATCAGCAGCATAACGAGGCAAAAAAGGATACCCATGTCCCAATGACCGTTGATGAAGTCTGCGAATACTTAGGTATCTCGAAATCATCCTTTTATTACAAAGCCAAACATGGTGGTATTCCAATCATCAAACAAGGAAAACACTTGTTTGTCTATCGTGATGAATTGGACAAATGGTTGGAAAGCGGAAGAAAAGGAGAAACGCCTATAAGCATAGAGGAAGAACACGCCCGAATGCTTGCAACTACACGTCGCAAAGCCAATCCTAAAAGCTGGTGAGTATGGAAACGGTAGCACCCATTGAAGATCTTGCTCAGGTCGCTACAAGATGGCAAGATACCATGCTCAGTTTGGAAAAGGAGTACGAACAGGAGCCGGAAGTTCTGAAAATAGGCGGAGTACCTATCGGGACATTGGGAAATTTCAGTGCATCCATAGGCAAGGCTAAAAGCAAAAAGACTTTCAATGTTTCCGCTATGGTGGCAGCAGCTTTGTCAGGGAAGGAAATTCTTAACTACACAACGGACTTCCCTGAAGGAAAGAACCGCATCCTTTACATCGACACAGAACAAAGTCAAAACCATTGTATGATTGTGATGCATCGTATCATGAAACTGGCAGAGTTGCCGGCTAATGAGGATTGCGACCGTTTCTATTTTCTCGCTCTACGCAAGTTCAATCCGAAGGAGCGTTTGGCTATCATAGATGATGCCATCAATCAGATTGAGGGTCTCGGTTTCGTGGTGATTGACGGAATCCGCGACTTGGTTTATGACATTAATTCTCCGAGCGAAGCCACGTGCGTAATCTCCAAACTCATGCAGTGGACTGACGAATACCAGATTCATCTTCACACCATCCTTCACCAGAACAAAAGCGATGAAAATGCCCGTGGGCACATCGGCACGGAAATCAACAACAAAGCGGAAACGGTCATTCAAATTGAAAAAGACAAAGATGACAGCAACATCAGCAAAGTGGAAAGTGTGCACACCCGTTCCAAAGACTTTCTGCCATTCGCTTTCTGCATCAATGACCAATCACTTCCCGAACTTCTGCCGGACTATGTGCCGACAAAAAAGAGCGTAGGTCGTCCCAAGCAGGAACCGTTCTCCCCTTATAAAGACATCCACGAAGCCATCCATCGCAAGGCTCTCGAATTGGCTTTTGACGGAAAAGAGATGATTTCGGGATATAAGGCTTTGGAAGAAGAACTGACCACTGCCTACGAACTGGCAGGAACGAAATTTAATCACAACAAGATTGTGAAGATAATTAAGTTTCTCACGAACAAACGGATGGTGGTTCAGGAAAGCCGTGGCATTTATCGGTTCATGCCGGATTACCATTATTGACTCTCCACTTGACTTTATTCTAAAAGTGTCCATTCGTATATAAGTCAAAGTCTAAGTGCAACGACTGGTTTCATAATAATCCACGGAATCGGTCGTTGCCATTGATTGGGCTTGCCCGTTGTACAGACATTATCTTGTATGGGGAGCCTAATACCCCAAGCGACCAATAGGTCGTTTGAGAGTGCCAAATCTCTCAGCAAGCTGATTGGTGATAAAAAGGCGTTATTTGAGCCTTTTATCTTTTCGCCAGCCATCGCAAAAACGAAATTTGTATACTTAATTGCTCACAGGGCTTGCCCATTATACAAATCTTATTGAGTTAGAGTAACTCAATACCCCAAGCAATAAATCGCTCGTGAGACTTTGCCAATCCTCTGCAAGCTAGATTTGGCATTATTGCGGTTTTGGAGTGTATTTCAGTAGTGCTTTTACGAACTCTTTTATGAACCCTACTGGTTCTTTTATGAACTCTTATGTGAACTCTTTTCTTGCTTTTAAGTGGTATACTGGAGTAACGTCGGTCACCATAAATGCAGATACTAAATGATGAAAACAGAACTATTGTCCGAACACTTGACAATTTAACGACATGAATCTGCCATATCCCAAAGGCGATTTTGCCAACCTCAAAATGACATTATAATTATTCAATATCTAATGCAGGAAGACTATTATCTTCAAATCTATCAAAGTCAGATTGAAAAAGACGGTCTTGAATGATCCTATACTTTTCAAACTCTGATTCAGCAAACTCTTTGGCATATTCGGCAGAAACCTTTCCGCTATCCTGTAATATCGGGCTCTCAAATAAATTAATGAATTTGTCTATTCGCTTTGCCCAATCTTCCATTGTCATAGGTATATGACGCATAGCCATACTTTCTGCCATATCAAGGGACGCATTGACTATCCTACCCATTTCTTCTAATTCTTTTTCTCGCAAATAGTTCTTTGCTACAGACACATCTGTTTTGACAATTTTTCCATTCGGAGCGTTTTCCCAAGTGGTCAATCCCATGTGTTCCTTATTCGCATCAGCTCGTTCGACTATCAACTCCGCAGCAGTATGCCCATGCACAGCATAGTGCATTTTGTTCTGTACCTTTTTGAAGAAAAGACGAGTTGTCGGAGCATCTTTGTTATAGTCTATAGCCGTAGCATAAATATCGGTCAGTTTCTGATAAAAACGACGCTCACTCAGCCTTATCTCCCTTATTTCGGCAAGCAAATGTTCAAAGTAATCTACACCTAAGAAAGCCCCGTTCTCCATTCGCTTATGATCAAGTACATATCCACGGATGGCAAACTGACGGAGTACAAACGTACACCACTGACGGAACTGTGTGGCACGAACAGAATTGACGCGATACCCGACACTGATAATGGCATCAAGATTATAGAACATTGTTTGATAATTTTTCCCGTCTGCGGCAGTTGCCGAGTTTTTCTCGGTAACTGAATCTTTGACAAGTTCTCCGGATGCGAATATGTTTTTTAAGTGCAGACTAATATTGTCAGTGGAGCAATCAAAAAGCTGCGCCATCGCCTTTTGTGTTGCCCAAATGGTCTCATCTTTATACATCACTTGAATCCCATCCTCTTTGCCTTCAAACATGAAGATAAGAAACTCAGCTGTACTATTTCGTATTTCTATATTCTTTGCCATAATTTAAATTATCACCTTCGCAATTATTCATTTCGATTTGCCATAACTTTCAATGGGTTCTGCCACCATGCTATATTCTTCTTCAGTTGTCTCATATGATTTGATTCTTCTATCCTCAAGATAAATATGGTAAAGCGTGTATTCTAAAGCCTCTAAAGTCTGTTGGCGGACTTTCGGTTTCAACTGACATTCCCAAATGGTAATACAATGCCACCCCATCGAAGTTAGCAGTTGCCGTTCCTCTATATCTCTACTCCGATTACGCTCAATTTTATTCTTCCAAAACTCAACATTTGTCTTTGGTAGAACGTAGTATTTGCATCCTTCGTGACCGTGCCAAAAGCAGCCATTTACGAAAATAACAGTTCTGTATTTACGTAAAACCAAATCGGGATGTCCTGGAAGCCGTGGGTGATTCAGCCTATACCGAAAGCCACGGCCGAACAAGAACTTTCTCACCAATAATTCCGGTTTCGTGTTCTTGCCCTTTATCGCAGACATGCAACGATGACGCTGTTCCTTGGTCAATTTATCCATTTATTAACATATTACTGACAGTTATCTATTATTCTACAAATCTATCTATACATCCCTTTACTTTTTGTGGAAGATTCGAGAATTCTTGCGTTACTATTATTCCTCGTTCATCAATTGATTCAATATAGTCTTCTAACAATTCAATATCTTCAAAGGACATCCCGTACCTTAACATCCATATATGTTTCGTATTGTAAGTACCATATTTTGTCAAATTAGCCATTTTTTCGGCTTGTTCATCCGGACAACGTTCATTGTATTTGACGAATGCTACTTGAAAGATATTGCACAAAATAATGTCCCTAATTTATGCAACGTTTATTGATGATTTTCATTTTACTTTTTTATTATTTCATCGATTGGTAGCATATATATATAATCTTCCGGATTCGAATAGGATTCAGTATTATACTGATTTGCTAAAGCGTAACAAATTTGCACATCAGGATATTTCTGGGCAATAGCCGCTATAGAAAGAGTTGATAGTTTATTGTTCATTGGACTGATTACTATATTATAATCTTTCCTATTCTCGTCAACAATCTTACCAATTTCTTTGATATTTTGCTCCAGATTTTTACATGAGAATTGAAAATTTGAAGCTCGAGAATTTTTTTCAAGTAATTTTTCGAAATTCGAACGATTAATTTCGCTTAGAGATTCATTATGACTTTCTGTTGGCGAAGCCATACCTAAATATAACTTACTAGGCTCGAAAACCTCTATCAATGTTTGAGCACGTTCATATTCAAAACCGACTAATATAATTAGTAACAAATCCTTTATTGGTGACATATCGCCAGAATAGCCAACAACAGAACGTATTGTCCTTACCCCTTTACTAAGCCAAGGTAACGAAGTACCCTCTTCATAGGATGAGTATCTACTCGACGGACAATAACACAGATGTATATCAGTAAATTCAACTATTGAAGAGGATAAGATTTTTATTATTATCAACAATGTTTCTCTAGTAAATGTTGATACATCAACATATAGGTGTTCTTTTTTGCTTGTTGTTATTGCATCAAACAAATTATCATAATTATCCAACGGATTCTCAAGAGAGAGTTCTATGATAGAAGATCGTCCTATGAATAGTTCTTTTAAACACTCAGCATTCTTCTCTGTTTCTGTATAGTTATTTGGAAAGTAGCAAATAACAGCCTCAATAGATTCATTCTTGGAAATCTCATTAGGTATTATTAAACATCTTTTCTCAAAACTTGAACTACAAATAAACAAAGAATCGTTAACTATCTCTTTATCTATACTGTTTATTAATATTTTTTTCATATCTTAAATAGGATTATTACCGTCAAACAATAGTAATTGAGTAGCCGAAGAACTGTCATCTTCGGTAAATTTAAACTGTGCTAAAAATCTCTTAGTATCAATCATTGCCATTCTCAATTTGGCGCTATCCATAAATTTGTAACCGGCAAAACTTGTAGCATCCAACTTGAAATGAGGTGCCAAAATTCTACTTAATATGATTAAGCGATTTCTTCCAGTACCTGTTTTATTTCCAATTGTACTTTTATGGAAATAACCCAGCTGTTCTCCCATGTCAATTATTTCATTCATTTCGTCATCTGGAGTATCTGTAATTGCCACAGAGAACACTCTTCTTTCTGAGGAATTAGAAGTAAGCTGCAAATGAAATAATTGTCCCAAAGAGTCTATCATTCGATATAATTTTTCCAATTGTATTTGCCTAGTGTTATTATTGTCAATATCTTTTTTAAGTTTTTCAAACTCACCAACCAAATAGTTGTTAGAGTATTTTTTTATAACTTCATCTTGAATAGAAGGTTTGATGCTGGTAATATTATCTTCATTTGCTCCAAGTTCTGTAATTGCTAACGAATACATTTCTTGCGCAGGAGCTAAGAAATGTCGAATAATACCGGAAGACACAGCTACAAGTTGATCAAAACCAGCATAGCTATATGTAGAGCCTGCTTTATGATTCTGTTGCAACCGTGTTATATATTCAGGTCTTGCATAGCGTCTTGCTGCATCCCCACCTGCATATTTTTTCTCAGGATCTGCATAATCTATCAACATCTGATTATATATCTCTTGAATCTTTAGCTCTTGTTCTTTATCCTCTGGAAAGAAATCTTTTGTCTCAATATCAAGGTTCAAATATCTCTTTAGTCTTTTCTTAACAATTTCTTGAAGTCGTTCATTATACTTACTTTTACTACTTGAATAAACTGTAGAAATGTTTATCTCAGAATAATCATGAGGTGCGTCTATTCTTTTCTCGTTATTCGTCAAATGTGTTTTATAATCTAACTGGGTAGAGATCTTAAAACATATGTCTTTTGTTGTGCGATATGACACCCAAGTGTTCAACACCTTTGTTTGAGCCACATTTAGATAGCCAGCATCGTCAATCAAAATATACAAAGGTTTATCTTGAGGGAAAAATGGTAAAGATTTTAAAGACACAAGTAGTGGTTTCATAAAATCTATGAAATCAACAATTGGTCCATCATATGGAATAGAAGTATCTTTTGACAAAGCTATTTTATTGCAATAGATTCGACAGGAACGATTTATCCGTTCTACCTCTTTTGCCATTAACTCCATCATTGTTAGTCCATCCTTGTCTGTATCGTTTGGTAATTCAACAATGTTGTTAACACCGCAGTAAGAAAGAACATCCCGAAAATCAGTATTATAATATTGCCATATCTGCTCTTTATAATCATTTAATATATTCCCCAAATAGCATCCAACCGACTTATACACATTAGACATTACGTATGTCGTTAACAAGTGCTCATTTAATATAATTTCGGCATGAATCTCAAGGCGCGCCAAGTCAGGAATATTTATATTTGTTAGTTTTATAGGAACGTATACAGCAAAATAATCCAGCTCAGATATTTGGCAATGCTTGGCTAAACACTGACAATCTGGTTGTATGTAGCGGAACATCATACTTTTACCTGAACCTCTTGGACCATTAATAAATGTATGTCCTTTTTCTAATACTTGATAAAAGTCAGGAAAAACATCAACAAATAAATCGACAACATCCTGAGCGGAGTTCTGTTCTGGAGTCTTTATTTCAAATGGATTTTCTTTCATAATGAACTATTTACACATTGATGAACATAATCACCTGTTAATTTGTTGTTACTTCGTTCTAATTGTGCCCCACAATACTCAAAAACATTATTTATTGATAACGTTGGATATCCCTTTTCCTCTATACGATAAGATATTGTATCAAAGAAAGGTTCAAACCCTTCATCTATAAATTCTATAGAAATAATAATCGAATGGAATTGATACTCATAGCTAACAAAACGATTATAGTACAAACATTCCTGGAATGTCTTGAATGTTCTTGTATATATTTCATCCAACAAATAAATAGAAGACTCACCTTTCTTATATCTATTTTGAACTTGATTCTTAGTGAGAGAAAAGCCCATCTGAATACAATGACTGTCTTTATCTGGATTGAAGTTGTACAAACTTTCAGAGAAAGCATGATACAATTTGCTATCCTCAGGTATTAAGTCCTTTTTTAGCAAGTAAGAAGACGCACGACTGTTTTCATCCGCAAGTTCATCACCAAATCTTAACAAAGCTGCTAGTTCACGGATTCTCACATCATGCCCCGAGATAGAGGTCTTGTATGGCAAATTCCCAATCGGATCATTTTTGCCTGAATGCGCTTTAGCTATATCCCCAATAATTTTTCTCTCAATTGTATCAACGTTTAAATTTTCCAGAAGATATCTGCCAGATTTTTCATGACCGTCTCTGCCATTAAAGATATGTCCCGCATCATGAATTTGAATCGCGACCAATAGTATAAAGCATTCATATGGAGTAAGGTATGAACAATCTTTCAGTATGGAAGATACTTTAACCATAACCATTTTTACATGATTAGCACTGTGATCATTTAGATACACAGTATTATCCAGTCTTGTAGTAATCGCTTTAACTTCATTATGGATCTCTGAATTCATAAACTGTTTAAAAGTGCGATATATAGCAACATAGTCTTTTTCCGATGGAAAATCCTGACTGCTTTTTGTTTCAAAATATTCTTCTAAATTCATTTTACATTATTTACGGCATTACATATCCCTTATCTTCAACATTGCTGACAATCTTCAAGAGTCTCTTACATTGGGCAGACGAAGGAAGAACCATTTTAGCTATAAATCTAGTTGCAATAGACTTAATAAAATCAAGGTCTCCGTACGAGAGAACATTTTCTTTTAAAAGTTCGTTATAAACCCTCATCCAATAGTCAGCACCCAAATTAAATATCTCAACGCTTGCTTCAATGTTTGAATTGAATTTGTGCGCTCGTTTAGCAGCAGCTTCTGTTGTTTTAATCTCCTTTTGGGAAACAAGGGATTTAATAAATTCGTCAGAGAGTTCAAACGGAACTTTCTTATAGTCATCCCAAACTGCAAGCGTTCTGGATATCGTTCTAACAAGGCCTCCACCAGCTTGTTTTGTCAAAAACTTCTGTGTATCAAAAGCTAAACGAATCAACTCATTTGCAAGAGCCGGATACAGTGTCTGTTTATTCCAAATCGTAACCCAGTCAAGATCGGCATCCTTTGGCAAAATTGATATCAGTTTTGCAATTGTGTATGGCACAATCTGAGCTTTATCTCCTCCTTTAGGATACCATTCGGACTTATTGATCATTACGTCCAATTCATCAAACATAATGACGGAGCAGATTCCTTTCTTAAAGAACACCTCATTAATACTATCCTTTGATTTATCATAAAGTTCTTCAACATAATCCGCAAAACGATTGAAGTTGATGGCAGAGCTTTGACAAACCTGGTGAGGATTCATACGAATAGTATTCAAACATTTCGCCAGCTTTTCCTTCTTGACAACCTGATTTTTCGGACTTTTCTCGCAGAAGGTTTTTCGTTGCGCTTGTGTAAGTTTCATTTGTTCCTGTTCCCATTTTCCACGAGAACGCTCGTAGAACCAACGAGTCTGATATGGTTTACCTGCAACAGGAGGAGCAAGAACCTTTTGCGATAGTTTCTCCATCATTACATGGAATGGGTGATTAGAGAAAAAATCGGCATCCGAAACAGGATTTTGGCAATTAGCGCATTTTGAGATTGTTTTAGTAATATTGTTATAACGTTCAACCTCTTCCTCAGACATATCGTTGTCCACATTCAGCACAGTCAGCTTCATCGGAACAAACAAATTGTCCATGCCTTTTTTGTCCTCTTTGCGAATAATTGCATTAGCTAACGAAGCGGTTGTCTGACCACCATTTATAATTTGTAAATCCTTAAAATGAGTAATTCGAGTGTTATCTGCAGAAAAACCTATTGAACGGGCAACAATAGCAATGCCGTTATTATAGGTAAAGAAATTCTCTGGACTATTAATGATAGTATTTCGGATACCCTTGTTTACCTTACCACGAACACTCAGGAAAGCCCGCACATTGCCTTGCAATAATTTACTCCCATATTTCAAATAGATATCTGCCAAGAACTTTCCTGGAACAATTCCAAGATATGCATCATAGTCGCTACTATCTCCTAAATCTGCTTTTAGATATTGAATCCCCTCGCAATCAAAATCTTTTGTATCAAACTCAACAATCTCACTTGCATCGGACATAAATGTTTGGAACAGCCGTTCCAGCGTCCAGATATTTAACTCTACCGGTCTCTCAAGAAAATCTTCTTGAGAGACACTCTTCACCTGCTTACTAAGAATCGAGTTAGAAATAATATAAAACTTGAAGCGAAGAATCTCTGTGTCCAACAGTCCTTTGCCAATTTTCTTTCGAAATTCTTTTGCTAAAATAATGGCAGGATCAGAATCGTCACAATAGTCACTCATCTTGCCGTTGACAACTTCGTCAAGGAAATTGCACATGTGAGTATACAAATCCACGATGCGGGTATTGGTCAACGTGTTTACGGCATCACGCTCATTGGTAAAATCACTTGCAATCAATATGAGTGCACTGTCAGCTTCGTCGTAAGCATAAGCATCAAAAGCCATGATACGACCACGCTTGCCTCTCATTTCAATAGACATCGGCATCGGATCATTAAATTCCCCGATAGATTCCAGTTCTTCTAATGTTTTTAGAATAAACTGAGTTTCCGGTTCTGTTCCTTCGTGATCGGCATCAAATCTAAGCTGATCAATAAATTGCGCTCTATATTCTTCAATCTCCATAGTGTAACGGATTTAAAGTTTATATTCTTCTAATTCAGAAAGAAAAATCTCGTACTGAATTCTGTTTATTGCATTCGGTATGTTTTTTCTGCATAAGCGAGGGAAATCGTTGCTTACATTGTACATTGAGAATCCCACATTCGTAAATACGAATTTGTCGTATTCTGGAGAGAAATCGAATGCGTACATACTCAGTTTAGACATGAAAGTCTCTCTATTTTGAGCTGTCCCCATTTTTGCCATTAGGTTTTGAACCAGTACATTCAATTTTATACCACTGAATGTTGGACTCATCTTTTCCAAACAATAAATAGCAAGATAGCCCTCGTCATCTCCATCCAGTTGCTCAAGTGATGAAATCTTTACAGAATCTTTGCCTGCACTTATTGCCTTTATCTCATACCAAACACTCTCTGTAGAATAATCCTTATGGGTCTTTTCTGGACCCATCCAGCTATCTAATGCCATATTCACACCATAGTGAGGAATCATATAATCCTGCATAAAAAGCAGTTCGCCTATCAACCCCATTACCTCATTGTCATTCATTCCACCATTATTTGGTCGGAACAATTTTTTCCATGAGAAATATCTTGAACAAAGTGTTTTATAAGCATCTTCATCGTCCTTAATAGCTTCCGTAGAATCGAGCAAATCCTGGCAAAACGTACTAAAATATTCCAGCAGCTCTGAATTACAGAGTGAAAAGCGAAGAATATAATTCTCGCCACTCTTTCCCTGCTGTACTGTAATCACATCCGACTGAGCTATTCTAACTGGAACGTATGTACCTCTAAAATCAAAGGCATAGTTTCCTTTCTCATCCTTTCCTACAAAAAGACTGAGGTCGCGGTTTTCACCAACACGGATAAAAGCTCCGCTTTGGAATCCTTGCGAGAATGTTGTAGATAATTTATTCTTCATCCTCTTCTATTTCGTCTGGTTCATCAAGCATGTTAAGCTGATAATATGTTTTATTAACTTTATATTTCTTGGTTTTACCTGTTTCTTTTAATCCAGGAAAACCAATAGCAAAAGCTATCATTTTATTGCCATTAAGTTTCTCTATGAATTTTAAGGCATTCTTGTTGGCTTCAATATTTTCTGGCTCTACCGGTTCGATGAGCATAATTATCAATACAGGTTTTCTGTGTGGAAGATGCTCAAAATATGCTTTAATAGGAATATGCCGTCCTCCAAACTCAGAACCTTCTCTCGCCCAAACTTCTCTGCATCGTTTTTCTGCCAAATCTATCTCATCTTGACTTAAGCAGAACTTTCCTTCTCGTAAACCAAGAATCCTACGACGACTCGAAATTTGAATTACATGATCATGTTCCTCAATCTGACGTTTCGGACAACGTATCATTTCAAGTCCTGGTATGTCATAAAAGGTCTGCCCATCACCACCTTCGAAAACAATATCCCATTTATCTACTCCTTCTGTTTCTTTGTCGCAAATAAAATCAATTAAGTTTTGCCGGTTAAATTTCATGTTAACTAATGAACATTTTATATTAGACAGGAAGTCTACCACCAATTCTTTGGACACATCAGAAAAATATCTAGATTTATCAATATCTGAGCATACATCCTCATCTTTGTATTTGTCGACATTCGCGAAACCAAATTTATAATCATTTTCAAACAGGTGGGCAGTAAAACATTTTACTTGATTCCAGTTCTCTTCATTATGTTCCGCCTTGACACTAAGGTAAGGGGTATCACAGATATTTCCATAGTAGGATTCCATCATCAACAATTCGTACGCGGTCCGCATCTTATTGTTGGCTGTTATCTGTAATTCGTCGCAATAGTCACGAACTTTAATGCCGAAATCTTTAGGAGTAAGATGTTGCTCAAACATTTTCTTAATATCTGCTTTCAATTCGGTAGTGGCTGTCGCTATTTCTCTATACCAAGTTGCACTTGCTTGACTTGTCCATATTTGGAACAAATCAGCATAACCAGGTCGATAACCAAACCAACGCCCCATCTGCATCAACACATCAAATGTTGCAGTGTTTCGATAGAAATAGCTTACAAGCAAGCCCTCTAATGTGAGACCTCGCGAAAGAGCAAGTCCTCCAATAGCAATTACTCTCAACGAAGGATTAGATTTGTAATCTAATTTGCTTGCGCTACTACCATTAACAACGATAATTTCCATCTTTGGAACATCAGCTTCAATATCGAACACAGCACCTAATAAATTCTTCTTTTTTATAACATCAATAAAACAGATATCAGTAATATTATCAAAATGTTTTTTCCAAAGTCGTTTCAGTTCTTTATACAGTGACAGATGAGCATTCTTTGAGGTATCTTCGTCAAAGTTGTATTTTAGTATTTGAATAAAGTTGTTCTGTATTTCTTCAATATGTTCCTTAATCACCTGTTGCACCCTTATGAAACGAGACATATTAACCAACATACTTCTTGGTTTAGAGGCATGTCCTCTTAAATCTCGAATAACATTTGCCAGATAATAACAATAGATGGACTCCTTCAGCGAATTTGGCAAGACTCCATTCCATTCTTTTTTGTGACGAGAGTAGAATGTCCCAGAATTAAGTTCTTCTATATTTTCGTGTAAATCAGTCCTATATTCATCTGAAGTGTAGTCTGGTTCTTCAACATCAGTTATAAAACGTAAATTGCGATAGTACTCTTTATCCTCATAAAAAATTTTATCGGCACCAATATATGAGGAAGGGGTCGGTAACGTATATATGAAATGCTCTGGAAACAAATCTGCATTCTTCATACTGTCCACCGAATCCGGATCTATAAAAACATTTGCAAATGGAGTAGCAGTAAAACCAATATAATTCGCAGTCTGAAAAAGATTGCAAATCTTACGAATTATAGCGTTTGTCTTAGTTGGATCTGTATTATCTTTTTTTGTATTAACCGATGCATTGTCTGCCTCATCGTCAATAAGAAGCATTGGATGGTTTATACTATTTGTACGAACATCCATATTCTGGTTTTTCAACCAATCATGCAATTTTGTCAGAACTGATACATTTTTTTTAACGACAAAAAGGACCAGAGAATTATGCTCCGATAAAGTCGTTGAAATCAAATTACTCCCTTTAACAAAATCTTTTACACATGTAGTAAAAGAAGTAGCTCTACGTTGCTTGTTGTCTTTACCAACTCCTACCTTCCCCTCGCGAATATGTTTTTCAACCTTACGAATAGTGTACCCAACAACACTTTCATCAATACGTTCTTGTGTTTGCTGACGAAGACTTTCTGTTATACCAGCTAGAAGAATAACAACTTTATATCCTGCATCAGCAGCTTTACAAATCAGACCTGAATATGTAGCGGTTTTACCAGACTGTACATCACCAATTATTAAGCCCCTCTTCAAACGTTTACCTTCAAATTCTTCCTTTGGATTGTATAAACAATTCATTATGTCAGGCAATGTCTTTTCGTGCAAAAGATTAATACTTTTGTCGTCAATTGAAGTGTGTTCTTTTAAATAACGATAATATCTCTCCCAAAAATAGCTGTCATCTACTTTATCATTGAAATACCACTTCTTTTGTTCATAATCATCATAAATAATATTGCCCAATACATGAGTGATTTTCTCTCGGTATTCTATTTCTTCCAACAATTTATTTTTGTCTTCCTCATCACAATCAATACCAGAGAAGGCTATTGCGTCTTCAATCGCAGGCTTAATATTTTCCAAAGATGGAACAAAGCCCGACAGTTCCTTCATAAGTTCCAAACGTGCGGAAATTATGAGTAGAATCTTATTATATGCTTCGTTTGTTAATTTCATCCTTGTAGTTATCTAAAAGTTTTTCCTCAACAACTTTATATTTGCAGAATGGCTCTGATTTCATCAGATCAGAAACAATCTCGACTATAGATTTCTTGTTAAAAGATTTTGCCAAGTTTACCATATAAATCCCAAGTTGGAAAATCTCATCGACACGATTATCTGGTTCATCTTGACTGATTGCATCATTAGACTTGTCAATGTAAATCTGCTGAGTCGGAACGTTTTGCTCAATTTCTTTCAAAAGCATCTCAAGCAGAGTATAGTCTTCTTCTGACATTCTATCCCTCACCATCTGGAACACTTTGCTCTCACGATTGATTTGATAATAAAAAGTCTTTCCTCTGCCTTCCATTCTATCCCAAATATAGTCAATATCCTCAACATTTTCTTTTCGACCACGATGGGTTTGCTTCCTAACAGAAATATCCATCGCTTCAATAACTGTTTGGCGCAATTGACGCTGAATCTGCTTTGGAATAGAAGCTGTTTGTTTCTTTATATCAATACTCCATATGTCATCAAGTGAATTCGGAATATCTACTCTAACTCTAGCATTTTTTGTGAGTTCACCACGCGGTTTCATCCCAAACCAAGTTCCCCAAATTATCAAACGCTTATTTCGATAAACATAGAAACCTTGTTTGATTCTTAATGTCTCTACTCCTCCTATGAGTTTTCTGTATTCATCGTTTAAATCTGTTGCAAATGGCAAGATATATGGTTTAACCCAGATTTGCCGTTCTTGACCCTTACTGTCACGAATAGCAATGGAACGTGCTTTCTTCGTTGTTGTCTTAGAATGTGATTCAAGGAAAGGATCCATTGGTTTTATTCTCCCTTTATTCAAGTACATCTTGATCTGCCCCTTACCTTTTGCTGAAAGAAAGTTATGAAAAATCAGAGCAATATTATTGGCTACAGATTCTTTAAGTTCAACAAGAGCATCATAAACCATTCCACCACTTGATTTCTCCAACACATCGAAATCCTGCCATAGTACAAGCGTGCCATGTGGCAATTCGAGGAGAGAGTGAATATAAGGAAGTGCTTTTATTTCATTTTGTGACAGCTCCTTCACCACCCACTCTTTTCTATTTTGAATATAATTATAATCCCAAGAATAGCTACTAATCTTTTCTTCCTGCAAACTGACAACCGTCAAAATTCTACATTGAGACAAAGAGGCAGATTTCATTCCTAAACCGAATCGTCCCAAATCATTTGCATTTCTTTCAAGTTCAGAGTCCCTACTTCCATACCTCATAGCTTCAAAAAGGACGCCTGCAGACATTCCTTCTCCATCATCTAAGATTCCCACAACAAGATCATCAATAGGTTCTGAAGGGAAGAATAGTTTGACTACGCTGCAATTTGCACTAATACCATTGTCAATAATATCAGCAATAGCAGCTTCGAAAGAATACCCCATTGAACGCATAGACCCCATAAGAGTATCAGCTTGTGGAATGCTTTGTCTATAAGTACCCATAGTTATTCCTTATTGTATGATGAATCGTATTCCAGAATCTGCGCCATCACAGCTTTAGACAATAACGGAGGAACCGCATTACCTATCTGCTGCTGTATGCTCATATGAGGCCCTTGAAAGATAAACGTATCAGGAAAACTTTGTAAACGTGCCGCTTCCCTCACCGATAAACCTCTGTCTTGATATGGATGAATTAGCATACTCTTCCTATAGTTTGAAATGACAACAGAAGGGCAATTTGCTTTCAGACGTTTATATATTCCACTATGACAACGGGTCTTGTCTGAATAATTTCGCATCAAGGACTCCGGAATAGCTCTCCAATTCTCACCTTGACCGATATATTTGTAACGTTGCATCACAAGGTCGTTACTCTTTGACACAAAATTCTGCTTTGATTCTATTGAACCTTTTCTCATCTGTTGCGCATAAGGGCTAGATTCCTTTATTGACTTAGTGTAAGGCAATGAATCTATCATATCACCATTATGTAAAACAGGTAAATCTCCAATAGCTTCTTCTACACTCACTTTATAATCAAAAGGCTTTGGAAACTCAAAGTCAATTCCTTGGTTGTTTCCGACCATAAACATTCTCATCCGTCTTTGTGGAACACCATATTCATCAGCCCATAGAACCTTCCATTTGACCTTATAGCCTGGCTCTATCTCCTCAAAACAATGTTTTATCATTTCTATTGTCTCTCCATTGTTCATTTTAGTCATTCCCCAAACATTTTCAAGGACAAACCATCTAGGCTTTATTTCTGAGACCAAACGAACAAACTCTTTGAACAATAAATTATTAGGATTGTCCATATTGCGAGACATCGTATTTGACATAGAAAATCCCTGACAAGGAGGGCCTCCCATGATTATAAATACTTCCTCGTCTTTATTTAAGAAATCTGTAGCTTTGACATCCCGAATATCGCCACATATTACTTTTGCTCCTTTGTGATTAAGTTCAAAAGATTTGGCTGCGTGAGGATTAACCTCAATAGCATAGCGAACCTTAATTCCCGCCATTGCCCCCCCCAGACTTAATCCGCCTGCTCCTGAAAATATGTCTATACCGATTTTTTTCATAAGCTGAGCATCATAAGTCATTATTATCTTTTGTTGTAGTTAGCAACTGTCGAATGTCAACATCCAACAAATTCGCTATTTCTTGCAATTGAATAATAGATGGTTGCGATTTATTAGAACACCATCTTGAAATTGTGTTCTCTGATTTGCCCATTTGAGTTGCCAACCATCTATTGGTTCGTTGCCTTTCAGCCAGTACCGCCTTAATCCTATTCATCATTATTTGTTGATTGTTCGACATCAGTATTCAAATTATACTCGTTATATTGCAAACAAAGATACATCTAATTTCCCATATAGCCAAGTAGATAAGCAACAAAAACATCGTTTAAAGGAATGACTACAGTTGGCATAAAGATATGCAAAAGAACACATGTATTGTTTTTATCCATTCCATCAATGAATTTCACCTTTCAAAAAATTATGCTACACAAACATTATGTTCGCGCAGCATAATACAAATCTTCAATCGCATTTCACTACTCAATTACATACAAATCAACATCATATCTCTTGGAAATTTAGCGCGTTTTTATTTGGTAATTTGGCACACTGAAACAGTTATTCTCACTTACATCGTTCATCCAACACTCCGGCAAACATATCCATCTCTCTCTTGGAAATTCCTAATCGTGTTGCCAATTCGCGCCATCCTTTTACAGCTCCAATCACCTCCGAAATAATCTTTTCTGCTGTTTTACGGTTTAGCATGTAGTCTTCGCAAGCATCCAGCAAAATACTCAACTCTGCTTTGTTAGAAGTTGATGAAACAAGCAAACTTTGATACTCATTCAACGTGGGGTTCATGTCATATGCAGGAGACAGTATCCATCCTTTTGCAGTCAAAAGGAAACCATGATTGCGGAAATGGTCGTCACTATTGCCTATGCATATATTGAAAGCCACACGACGGTATAGTTCCTGTAGGTTTCGCTCCACATCGGTACAGCTCTGAATAATAAAGTCAACTATATCCAGATAACCATGCCTGGTAGTTGCATTGTCACCATCACTCAGCCCCAATAAGGTCATGGCAGATGCTAAATGAATGCGTTTTCCTTCTTGGGTTCTATCGAAGCGTTGTGACAGCAATGTATGATATTTTTCTCCAGTTGCTAACATTTTTGTTTTTGCAGCGTTTATCCCTGTTTTTGTGGCAAGCAAATGACCGAAATGCTCCCAAAGTCCTACATCATAGTCATCCTTGCGAGACGGGAACTTGGCTACATAAAGAGTCTTATCTGCATCTACGACATTGGCTTTAGGTCTCGCACCGCCCAATGATGTTCCCGGTTGCACAAGTTGTGCAATCCATTTTCTATCGGGGAGCATATTGTTTTCTTCACATTTCTCTATCTCGGCACTGGCTGCAATCAGTTCCCGAATATCCGTCAAAGGTGGAATTTTCAATGACTCACTCACATTGATAAATTCGCCATCGAGGTCTTCCTTAAAACGGAATCCACCCATTCGAGAGAAATCATCGATACCAGTTAAGAAATCGAAAGATGACAATCTCCTTACGGGACGTTGTTCTTCTGCCGCTACAATTTGCTCACGACGCAACAACAAAGTACGTCCCCAACGGTCGGGCAAGGCATCAGAGAAACAACCAAATATATCTTTACCTGGTTGCGTGTATTGCTGACCGGGATAATTATTCAAGTCGTCACTCAAAAACAGATCGCTGTGCTGCCTTAACCATTCATTATTGAACGTAAAACTATAGCTGTCCGCACCACGAAGAGACTCATAGCCCAATTCGCCTATGAGTTCCACTTCTTTGAGCCAATCGAAATCGGCATATACATACAACTTTTTCATAGATTATTCTTTCTTGGATGCACGTTCTCTTGTTTTCAAACTCAAATCTTGCAAAGCTTTTCCCATTTTATCTTCTTTGGCAAGCAATAGAATATCATCGTCAAGTTGCAATGCGTACAAAACACGTAGATAGATCCCTATTGCAACTGTAGGAATCCCTTTTTCTATTCGGGACACAGTAAGCGGTGAACAGGTGGCACGTTCAGCAACCTGAGCCACACTCAGATTCCGACGTAAGCGAGCCAACTTAATCTGCTCGCCCACAATCTGCATCTTCTGCTCCAATTTTCGAGGAAGCTTGGTTCCCATTGTATTCTTTGCCATTACTACATCAATTTAAAGTGCAAAGCAACTATGTTAATGACTTTGCTATAATCAACCTACCATATAATATGCAAAGGTAATACTTTTTATTTATTTAATGATGTATTACACATAGAAAAATGCACGTCTTGGCATAATTAACCATATACATAATCTATTTTGAGCAAAAACTTCCAAAAACTAAATGCCATAATGCTGTTTGTAAGCACCATATACACCTACAAACAATATGTTATTCGTTACAAATGATGCAAATTGTTCATCATACACTCATCATATCAAAGAACTATTTTGCTCGCCAAAAGAAAAAGACTTGACTCTACCCCTCAACTTGACTTTAATGACCGTCATTATATACACGGGCAATAAAGTTAAGTCAAGCAGAGGGAAGAAAAGGCTTCAACTAAATTTTTCTCTTTTGGTCAGCAAACAATATCCGTGAGAATATCTTGCATTTAGTTAACATTATCGGCGAAAACATCCCAGAATTTTATACCTTTGTAGCCGGATAGAAGATAGGTGAACTTCATTGAGGATACAATATTCCCCATGGTTCTGATTCATTGAGAAAAGAGTGTAAAACAGCCTCAAAAACAAGTCCAAGAGGCTCAAAAACAACTTTTCTACCGATTAAATTGCAATAATCTATCATTCAGGCAGCTATGTATGCTGCATCGGCAAGTAAGAGGTGATTACCAACAATTAGCACAGATCACTATTAATTAATTGACAGCAAAGAAACTAACTACATTATCACATATCCCTTGTTATGACAGCTGAGAATAAAATAAAGTATTTTGAGAATCGGGAAGATTGGCGAAAGTGGCTTATCGAAAACTTCGATACTGCCAATGAAATATGGTTTGTATTTCCCAGTAAATCTTCAGGTAAAAAAAGTGTTACATACAATGATGCTGTTGAAGAAGCCCTTTGTTTCGAATGGATTGACAGTACAATAAAGTCGCTTAACAAAGAACATAAAATTCAGCATTTCACGCCTCGAAATCCTAAAAGCACATACTCACAAGCCAACAAAGAGAGACTCAGGTGGTTGATGGAAAACAGGATGATACATCCCAAATTTGAGGATAAGATACGAAAGGTATTGTCCGAACCTTTTATATTTCCCAATGATATAATGGACAAGCTGAGAGAAGATAAAGGATTATGGCAAAATTACCAACGCTGTTCCGATGCATACAAACGTATTCGCATCGCATACATTGAAGCGGCGAGAAAACGACCGGAAGAATTTGAAAGGCGATTACACAACTTCATCGATAAGACGAAAGATAACAAAAGAATTACAGGATTCGGAGGAATTGATAAATACTATTAAATCCAAACAAAATGTCAGTATAGAAATTAGACCAGTAGTCACAAAAATGCGATCACTTTATACGTGGTCGCATTTTTGTGATGTAACCTATTAGTATATGGTAATAATCACTACCAATGAGTTATTCAATAGCTATATTCAGGTGACTAATTTCACCGTAAATAATCTATTCCCCTCTTATAAGAAAGGCAATCAGTAAAGTATAGCTATTTGATTACTATCCCATTTACAATAGTAATAATTTGTATCATTAGCAAATAATCAGAGATAACTTTGGAATGTACTAATCTCAAAATTGTGGAGCACGAAGCTGCCAGAAAGCTACAGCAGCCGCAGCGGCTACATTGAGCGAATCAACACCACGCGCCATGGGGATACGAACTACGTAGTCAGCCTCAGCAATCGTTTCACTCGAAAGCCCCTCCCCTTCGTTACCCATCACGATAGCCAATTTGGATTCACTCATCAAGGCAGGGTTATCAATGGAGATAGAGTCATCCGTGAGCGCCATAGCAGCCGTACGGAAGCCCCATTTTCGTAAGTCACTAAGAGGACCATCCACCCAAGTCCATGGCACAAAGAAGACGGCTCCCATAGACACCCTGACCACACGGCGGTTCAACGGGTCGCAGGAATTACGCGTTAGTAATACAGCATCAATTCCAAGAGCAGCTGCCGAACGGAAGATAGCGCCAATGTTAACTGCATCGACAACACTGTCAATTACAACAATACGCCGGGCTTCCCGGCATACCTCTTCCATACTACGTGGAGCAGGGCGACGCATGGCACAGAGAACGCCACGTGTCAGGACATAACCGGTCAGCGTAGCAAGCAATTCTCTGCTACCGGTATAGACAGGCACATTATCACAACGTTCAATAATTTCAGCAGCATCACCGACAATATGTTTGTGTTCACACAAAATGGCTAAAGGTTCATAGCCGGTATCCAAAGCTCTCTTGATAACCTTCGGACTTTCTACTATAAAAATCCCCTTATCAGGCTCGGTTCGATTGCGCAACTGGGTTTCAGTAAGAGTACTGAATACCTCAACTCCCGGATGAGATAAAGATGATATTTCGATAACAGGCATATTATTGCTTATAATTTTGAATTAAACATGCAATCGCTTCATTCACAAAACGATTCATTTATAAATGGCTACCTTAATAACTCCGTCCAACTTATTTTCAAATATACGATAGGCTTCCTCAATCTCCTTCAACGGAAATCTATGCGTAATAAGAGGGGTTGTATCTATCTTACCTTCCTCAATCAGATTAAGAATCTCGGCGCAGTCGCAGCCATCCACTCCACCTGTTTTAATAATCAAGTTCTTGCCATACATATCGGGCAAAGGAAGAAATTGAGGTTTATCATAAAGAGCTACGATAGTAACAATGGCATTGGGACGGGCACACTCCCACGCCAAGCGGAAAGTATCTTCACTACCAGCCACCTCTAATACAACATCAGCCCCACCATGGTCACTGTTTTGAATCACAAAGTCCTTGCAGTTTTCTGATTCCACCACCAATACATCAGGATAATGTTCACGCACGAACCGGATTCTTTCCGGAGACTTTTCACAGACAATAATACGCCGCGGCTTCTTCAACATCACACACAATAAAGTACAGATTCCGGTAGGACCGCCGCCAATGATAAGAACAGTATCGTCCTCGGAAATCTCTGAGATACGGGTTGCCCAAAAACCTGTTGCAAGCACATCGCCAACAAACAAAGCCTGTTCATCACTGACTGTATCAGGAATACGGTTTAGCCCTTGGTCTGCATAAGGAACTCTGACATATTCTGCCTGACCGCCGTCAATACGACAACCTAAAGCCCAACCGCCATTGGAGTCGATGCAGTTGTTAACATATCCCCGCTTGCAAAAGAAACATTCTCCGCAGAAAGTCTCGACATTCACAGTTACTCTATCTCCGGGCTTGACTGAAGTGACGTCAGCTCCCACCTCTTCTACGACACCCACCATCTCGTGCCCAACTGTTGTTCCGGGAATGGCACGCGGCACACTGCCATGTTTGATATGGAGGTCACTGGTACAAATGCTACCGAGAGTCACTCGTATGATTGCATCCCGTGAATTTATTATTTCCGGTTTTGGCTTCTCCCGCAATTCAAATTTTCCATGTTCAACGTATGTGTAGGCAAGCATAATATCCTTTTCATTAATTAATAGTTCCATTCCATTGCAAAGATAGTGATTTCACAGTAAAACATCGACCTTATATCACAGTCAATAACATCAAATGGATCACTCACTTCCAACTATCATACCACCCCTATTTCCAATCAAATGACATTTAGTAAAAGATTACAATCTCACCGAATATGGTTCTATATCCATCATCATACAACAAGGAAAGGCGAACCGGAAAGAAACTATATCCGGTAATTATAGCGATACAAATAGAATGCTGCCAAACCAAAGTAAGCAGTCTCAGCTATTTAGTTAAAATTTGGTCAAAGTTTCCTTCGCAATGATAAAACAATAGAGCGTTTATTGGGCTACTATTGGAAAGTCTCCTCTTTTCTGTATATTTACGCCCTTATTTTTAGAGCAAACCTATTCAAAACCTACTAAACAATAAAACCGATGCAGAAAATAAACGCAGTAGTCACAGGAGTCGGCGGATATGTGCCTGATTATATCTTAACTAATGATGAAATTTCTAAGATGGTAGATACTACCGACGAATGGATTATGGGACGCATTGGTATAAAAGAAAGGCATATATTAAGAGAAGAAGGACTTGGAACTTCATATATGGCTCGCAAAGCTGTAAAACAATTGATGCGACGTACCCAATCTCACCCGGATGATATTGATCTGGTGATTGTGGCTACTACCACTCCTGATTATCGCTTACCTTCAACTGCCTCCATATTATGTGATAAACTGGAACTGAAGAATGCTTTTGCCTTTGATGTGCAGGCTGTTTGCAGCGGATTCCTTTATGCATTGGAAACCGGAGCGAATTTTATACGTTCGGGAATATACAAAAAGGTTATTATAGTAGGAGCTGATAAAATGTCGTCGATAGTAGATTATACGGATCGTGCAACCTGCCCGATCTTTGCCGACGGTGCAGCCGCCTTTATGCTTGAGCCAACCACTGAAGAGTTGGGTGTTATAGATTCTGTTTTGAGAACAGATGGCAAAGGATTGCCTTTTCTACACATTAAAGCAGGTGGATCCGTATGTGCCTCCTCCTATTATACGTTGGATAGTCATATGCACTATATCTATCAGGAAGGACGTACGGTATTCAAATATGCCGTAGCAAATATGTCGGATGCCTGTGAAGCGATTATTACAAGAAACAACCTGAACAAAGATGACATCGATTGGGTGATCCCACATCAAGCCAATCAGCGCATAATAAGTGCTGTTACACAACGCCTGGATGTGCCGGAAGAGAAAGTTATGGTTAATATAGAGCGCTATGGTAATACAAGTGCCGGAACACTTCCTCTTTGTATCTGGGATTATGAAAATAAACTCAAAAAAGGTGATAATCTGATTTTTACAGCATTCGGAGCAGGCTTTGCCTGGGGAGCCATTTATGTTAAGTGGGGATATGACGGCGAAAAGAGATAATCTAACGTTATTTAAGGCCGTCTCTAACTGATCAGAAATGAACTAAACTCACCACAGAGTTTCATAGAATTCACAAAGTACTATTTATCTGATGAAACGCGGATTAACACAAATGAACGCAGATTAAAAGACTGTAGTTCTTTATCTTTGATTTGTTTCCCTTTGCGAAAATCTGCGTTCATCTGCGTTTCGATAAAAATTTAAAACTCTGTATTACTTTGTGGTGAAATCATTCAATATTTCTCTTTACGTTCAAATTCACCTTCTTCGGTATAATATTTCCATGTACCTTTGGGTTGATTATTTGCATATTTCCCCCGGAATTTCAGCTTACCATTTTCATAATATTCACGGTAACGCCCATGCCGTTTTCCTTCCTTGACTTCCGCTTCACTTTTCAATGCACCGTCGGGATAAAATTCCCGCAAGATATTTCCTTCAAACTTCTCGACATAAAAACGTTTTAGCTCGCTCATCTGTTCTTTCTCAGTATCAGCATCTTCATTCATTTCTTCGTCTTCTTCATCGGTGACAACTGCAACGACCTCTTCGGGTTGATAGGGTTTATAGTCCATCACATATTGCAGAGAGGCCGATTGGCTATTCCCTACAATCTGCATAGACCAGCAAGGAAACGAAAACAAAACATCTTTATTAGCCTCTATCTCATTCCATGTAGCAGCATTCATCATCGGTTTCAACTGAGAATAGAATTTATGTACATCCGTATATAGAAATATGGTAGAATTTGAACTCAAATACGAAAGCGCATTTTTAAATCCCGGATTATTTTTCAGTAAATTCTTTTGTTCGTAATCCTCTACAAAGGAAAGCAAAGATGAAGCCTTGTTACTGAAAACAACATAATCGTCTACATACGTATAATATGGCTTTTCAAATTTATCAAATAATCCTCCAAAAAACAATCGGAAGAAGCCTTTCATTTCCACATAGTTAATCTCAAAATCTTTATAATTAACTGTTTTAATCTTAACCGGAGTACGCCGCTTGATCTTCTTTTCAATAAACTCCATGTTCTTACGGGCATCTTTCATGTTTTTAGCCCGGATGGCCAAAATTAATTCCGGTTCGTACCCCAACAACCCTGGCTCGGATTGGGTAATAGCAAACTCTCCAGACATCCAACTCAGAAAATTCTCTTCCAAAGAGATACCAAACAATCCTTCTATCTTTTTACGGGAGCTTTCATAGGAACTATACAATTGCTTATCATGGAGAGAAAGGGCGTTTTCCAACTCCTGAACAAAGGTTACAGGGTTGTTGAAACCAATATTAGTATAAAGAGCCGTTCGCCCGGACAGAATTTCATGCGCTTTCATTTTGTGCTTTCCCGAATTCAGCAAAGCAGTAACATAAGGATCGGCCGTGTCTTTTCGAAACGTGTATCCTTTCACTTCCATCCGATCTTTATCCGTATTAAAAAAGAGTCCCGCAAAATTCATCGAGTTACTGAACATATCAACATACTCATTTTTGGCCCCCAGATAAATATTCATAAATTGTGGCAGATGTGCATAGTTTACAAAAACTCGGATAAGCCCTTTACCGGAAACCAGCTTTTCTGCTTCAATAAAAGCATGATCGAGTCCTATTTTAGGTTTACTGCGTGAATCGATGGCCGATTCAACAAGTCCGGACGTATAAGAAGCCACAAAATGATTATCTACAAAAGCACAATAAAAAATATCACGCGTATCCGGATCACGCATTTCGAGAATATTAATGCCACTGTATTGCCGGTTAGTAACCATATTGCCCGCCATTGCCAACACCGTTTCAATCTGATCTTTTAATAAATCCATTTTGGATGCTTTCTGCATATCCAATATGATCAGGAAATCCCAGTCGGTTGCACGAACTTTATGAAGTGAAATAAGCATATCCCGTTTACCCACAAGTGACAACAATACCTTATTGCTTTTAACTATTGAATCAAGCATTTCGACACTCTTTGTGACCTCTTCAAAAGATTTTGCTTTCTTCAGACATTTCCATGTTTCGCTTCCGCTGAATTTTTCCCAGTCGTTTACCGGAGCTGATGATTGAATAATAAACGCAGCATCTTCCGGAACCAGGTAGATTTGCTGAATATTATGATCGGGTGAGACAAACAGATGAACTATAGAATATGCAATATATACTACCAACGCCAATCCTACCGTAACTAAAGTTCTTTTTACGATTTTTTGCGTGTTCTTTTTCTTTTTGGGTTCAGAATATTGTTCTTGCTGCCCGTTGTCCAATTCATTCATTATTAATATATTATTGACTTGATCGGGCAAAACTACTAAAAAAAGATGAAAGATGAAATTATAGATACAAAAATACCGGGAAAACAATGTACATTTCAAAATTTTCCCGATATTTACATTACATGAGTTCAGTGACTCAGAGATTGCGAAAGTATATAAAGTATATTTGGAATATTACTTTAATAAAGACTATTTATGATCGCAGACCTTACTTATATCGACTGTGAAACCATCTTCGGAAGGCATAAATTTGCCTTTTCTTTTAAGAAATTCTATCAATTCGTCTATATTCATATTGTCAGCAGAACAAGCGTAAAAATGTTGGTCTTTGCCAAACTTATTAATAATGGCTTCTTTTAAAGTGATTTCCGAATAACTGTTGCCTTCCATCATATGGAGGACTTCATGAGCATGTAACTGTTCCATAACTAATTTATTTTTGGGCAAAGATAACAGGATACATAGCTTAAAAGTAGTAACCTATGTTACAAAACCCAATATAAGTGAAGCTAAATAGTATTTTTTAAGATTATAAGTACAGTTCTACCGATTTATAAGTTACCCAATAAGTAGAACAAACTTGCAACTATGGAGTTATATTAAATAAAACAGCTGTATCAAAATCAACTACAATAATAATAACTAATTAAAAAGAAGTATGAACACATATCAAAATTCATTTGATGGAAATATCCCGCAGGATGTAACTGCAAGGCCGGGAGAGAACGCTATATTCATTGTCTACAGTCTAAAACACTCGGCAGATACATTCGAAAAAGTAAAAGATGTATGTGCCAACTTTTCTGCAATGATACGCAGCATGCGCAATCGTTTCCCTGATATGCAATTCAGTTGTACGATAGGTTTCGGAGCTGATGCATGGAGCCAATTATTTCCCCAAAAAGCCAAACCAAAAGAATTGAGTACCTTCAAAGAAATAAAAGGGGATAAATATACAGCTGTATCTACTCCCGGAGATATATTACTGCATATCCGGGCCAGACAAATGGGGTTGTGCTTTGAATTTGCCTCTATTATTGATGAAAAACTGAAAGGAGTTGTCGAATCTGTTGACGAAACTCATGGGTTCAGATACATGGACGGAAAAGCAATTATTGGTTTTGTAGATGGTACGGAATCTCCTGCCGTAGATGAAAATCCCTACTATTTTGCAGCTATTGGCAATGAAGATCCTGATTTTGCAGGAGGTAGCTACGTGTTTGTTCAAAAGTACATTCATGATATGGTTGCCTGGAATGCACTCCCGGTAGAAGCACAGGAAAAGGTTATCGGCCGCCACAAGTTCAATGATGTTGAATTGTCGGACGAGGAAAAACCGGAGAATGCCCACAATGCAGTTACTAACATTGGAGACGATTTGAAAATAGTACGAGCCAATATGCCATTTGCCAATACCTCAAAAGGAGAATACGGAACCTACTTTATCGGTTACGCCAGTACGTTCAGTACTACCAGGAAGATGCTGGAAAACATGTTTATAGGCAGTCCTGTTGGCAACACAGACCGCCTGTTGGATTTCAGTACACCGGTAACAGGGACACTCTTTTTTGCTCCCTCATACGATCTACTTTCCGAACTTGGCGAGTAATCATTCCGTCATTATTGATTTTGGAATAAGAACAAAGAGGATATTTAGTAAAAAAATATCCTCTTTGTTCTTTATAATACCGTCCTATTGTTTTATTCACAATGATTCTCTGTCAGTCCTTTGTAGTTATAGAACTTTTGAGTACCTTTGTTAAGAAAGTCACTCAAATAAATTTACCTATCAAGAATATATATGAAAACCAATTTTGATTACAACTCAGTGCCTGACAACTTTACCCATTGCCTCAATAAGCAATGCTCACATGCAGCAGACTGTCTGCGCCATCAAGTAGCGCTCCATATTCCGTCTGAACGGGATACTATCAACATCGTGAATCCGGTATATGCCGCTGCTAACGGTGGAGAAAACTGTTCTTTTTTTAAGGTGGACCAGCTATTACGCTACGCATCAGGTATCATGCATTTACTGGATAAAATTCCGCATAGCGATGCAATTGTCATCAAACAGCAGATGCTTGAACACTTCGGACGAAATGCTTATTACCGCTTCAGACGCAAAGAACAGCTTATCACTCCTTCCGAACAAAAATACATCCGGCAGTTATTCCGCAAAAAAGGGATAACGGATGAACCCATATACGATGAATACGTAGAACGATATGAATGGTAAAACGAAGTTTATTCTCAACCTATATGAAACTATTTTCTCAACGTATTGAAACAGAATGAAACACTTTAGAAGTCCCTTAATGATATCTATTCATTGACAGTAGGAAAGGTAACCTTGAGAGAGCCCGGAAAATATAGCAAGCCAACGCAAGTACAACCAGACAGAATAAACAGATTCAGCCAATCATGAAACAGAAGAGAAAAGGGGATTCATGACTGGAGAAACCAAAGGAATCGGCCGGACTATTATAATAGCATCCTGTATTACAAAAAGTTACCATACGGGATAAAAAAATAAAGCGACAGGACAAAAAGCTGGAGTGACCTCTTATCAAACTGATATAACATGTTTCTTATGTTTTGAAGTGATCAACAGAACTCTCTGTTACAATAGTACAATTCTTTTCTGCATTATATCTTTTTATCTGTGCGCGTAACTGACGGGCATTTATCGGTTTGGGCATATATCCGTCGAAACCACTTTCCATCACACGTTGTTCATCCGAAGCATATGCAAATGCAGTAATAGCAATGATAGGCACTTTGGCCGAATATTTACGAATCTCCTGTGCAGCTTCATAGCCATCCATCACAGGCATATTGATATCCATCAGTATGATTTGCGGATCTTCTTTTCTAAACAAATCCACCGCCTCTTGTCCGTCCCAAGCATGAATCAACTGATAGTCATTCTTCAGAATCGATTCAAAAAGTTTGTAATTACTATCATTATCTTCGGCAATCAGGATAGACAGTTTATCCTTTTCCACAGATATGGGCTGGTATTCTTTCTTTTCGCTTAGTTCTTCCTGCCCCGCAGGCTTATAGGGCAATGTAAACCAGAAAGTAGACCCATTACCTTCTTCCGATTCAACACCAATACAACCTCCCATATGATTTACCAATGTCTGGCAGATAGACAACCCCAGTCCTGTTCCCTGTGCAAAATTATTCAGCTTCACGAAACGCCCGAAAATACTCTCCTGCTTATCTTTGGGAATACCACATCCTGTATCGGACACATAGAAGTATAACTCTTTCCCCTGCAATTCATAGCCAAAGCGAACGCTCCCTTCCGATGTGAATTTTATCGCATTTGTTATCAGATTGATTAGCAATTGTGAAAGCCTGTTTTTCTCTATATGAACAGGGCATATATCCAATGACGGTACAAACTCCAGACGAACGGCATCCGACTTTAGCTTCAGCTGCAATACACTCTCCAGCTCCTTCATCACACTATTCAGTTCTACATTAGAATAATGAAACTCTAATGTTCCTGCTTCTATCTTCGACAAATCCAGAATATCACTGATAAGCTGTAGCAACAGCTCATTATTATTCTCAATAATGCTGACATACTCTTGCTTTTCCTGTTCTTCTTCCGTAGAAGCCAGTATTCCCGAAAAACCTACAATTGCATTCAGCGGAGTACGGATTTCATGGCTCATATTGGCAAGGAAAGCAGATTTCAGGCGATTGGACTCTTCGGCACGATCTTTCGCAGTAGTCAGTTCCAACTCCATCTTCTTACGATTGGTGATGACTTGTGAAGAACCGATCAGTGTGACCGGATTTCCTTCTTCATCACGTTCCTGCACGGCTGCCTGTGCCTCCACCCAATCTATCTTGTGCACATGGTTTTCTACATTTACCACCCTATACTCCTCTTTCACTTTATCCGATTTACCTTCTATCAGATCGTGATATGCCTGTTCTACCCTCTTACGGTCCTTTTTATATATCTTTGAGAAATATTGTGAGTCGGGTACTGCCAACTGCTCTTCAGCCACATCACCTCCCACTGTACTCAATTCTATCGGCCTGTTGATATCACATAGAATAGTTTTACTTATCAAATCCCACTTCCAGGGAACAATATTCGCCACATCAAGTGCCATCGCCAACTTATTGTTTGTAGTGCTCAACTTCTGCTGTGCTTTATGCAAATCCGTACTATCCATGCAAAACACATCAATTATCCCGGAAGTACGGGTCCCTTTCAGCACCACATCATAAAATGTATCGATCTTCTTAAAATAATAAGGGAATGTAATTGCCCTGTTCTCAGCCAGTGCCTTCTGAGTAAAATGTAAAAACTCGGGGAGCGATTCCGGAAACAGTTCACTTGCCTTCTTACCAACCGCATCTTCCCTGCGAAAGAAGTTATTTTCAAAATGAGAATTTACATTCCGATATATCATATCAACCGGGATACCAGCCTTATTCAACACCAGTTCTTCCTGCATATAGAGTATAGGCATATTATTTACCAAATTCTTATAATCGGCCATTGTATCTATTTCTTTTTGCTGAATCTCCCTGAGCCTTTTTAATGTACGGATACGGAATGTAAAAAACAAAACAAGCATAAGAATACAAAATGAAGCACCCAGAATGAAGTAATGGTATTGCTCCCAAAAAGTAAGTGGTTTATTCAGAAAGCGTGTGTTTTCGGGACACAAAGAAGGCGATATATCCTTTCGCAGTAAGGCTTTGTAATTAATAACCGGCATACCATCTGCAGAACGGTAAAAAGGAATATCACGCGGTTGTCTGCCCTCAAGCACTTCTGACAAAATACGTATAAGCTCTTTATCATAACACTCCCAGTCATGTACATAACCACCAACCATTCCTCCATCAGTAGTAACACCAACAGTATTAAGAACAAACAAAGGAGCAGACACTGTAGTGATCACTTTATAGGCATTTGTAACAAGCGAAGTATTACCTGCAAATGTGCGTTTATAATACCATGAAGAAAACAATATTCCAGTAGTTTTTGCATCAACGCGATACAACGAATCAATTAACAGATTTATAGGCAGTATCTGAGGAGATAAATATTCATACTCAACATGAGGATATTTCTTTCTTATAATCTCTCTGACTTCAGCCTCATTGGTCACATTAATAAAACGTTCATCTCCTATAAAAATAAACTTTTTCATATCAGGAGTCATTTGAGATATCAGCTCCACATTTTTTTTTATATACAAATCCGAATACAAAAGCACTAAATTATACGGATCTGCCAACTCAGTCATGGGGATACGTTCCGCCTGTGGAATTACTTCCTTATGAAGATAATATTCGTCGGGGCCTGTATAATCTTTTTCAGCACAAAGCACCATCGGGATATCTCCCCACACCCTTTTAAAATCCTCTTTCAGCAATAAAGCAGGATCACCCAACAACAGTAGCAGACGCGGAGGATAAGCACCATATCTTTCAAAAAGCGCCGATTTGAATTCTTCCAGATCAGCCGCATCATCGTCTATCAGCATCATATTCATATGCTCGGTATAAACAGCCAATTGAGGATCTTCTGCCACAAAGCGGGTGATTGTCGAAATCATACGACTACTCCAGGAGGTTGCTTCAGTGTATGCATTGATAACAAGAATATAACCTTTCTGGTAAGTTGTATCGTTCTGAGCAACTACTAAATTTACAGATAACAGGCATAAAAAAAGAAAAAAACATCGTTTGATTACGACCACGGGAAAAGATTTAATACAAGAAATGAGACTCATAAGAAATTAATATATCAGTTTGCCAGCTTATGCAACGGCAAAATTATCAAAAAAGAAATGAATGATGCAATATTCTTCCAACAAAAACATCCTACAATATACATTTTATTAATAATAAACACCGATCCAAACTAATATGCAAAGTTTACCGTATTTTATTCGCTGATATTTGCAATACTGCTTAAATAGAATTTATTTTGCAAAGCGTTAGAACAACCCGGAAACCCCAAAACATATGCTGCATCCTTTCATTCATAAAGTTACCCACTTGCCCCTGCCGGAACAATTTACGTATCCGTTTCATTATACGCCACATCCTCTCTGCCTGATAGCCACAGAAGAAGTACAGGACTATATCAAAACCCAAAAACAATGGGAACAGGAGTTGCAGCAAGGAAAGATGTTCGGGGTATTAGTGGTACAAGCCCCTAATGGTGAGATAGGCTATCTGGTAGCTTTTTCCGGAAACCTTGCCGGCAAAAACCTGCACTCCTATTTCGTACCTCCTGTATATGATTTACTCCAACCCGACGGATTTTTCAGAATAGAAGAAGAGAAAATCTCTGCCATCAACATTCAGATCAGGCAGTTGCAGGAAGATAGTTCTTACCTGGCACTCAAACAGAAACTGACCGAAGAAAACATTCTGAACCGGCAAGCTATAACTCAGGCTAAGGCAGCTTTGAAAGTAGCCAAAGAAGCACGTGAACTTCGTCGCGCCAATCACCCCAATGAGGCAGAACAAGCAGCTATGATACGCGAAAGCCAGCATCAGAAAGCAGAGTTCAAACGACTGGAAAAGTATTGGAAAGATCGCATTACTGCCCTACAAAAGGAAACAGATGATTATACAGCAAAAATAGAAGCTCTCAAAAACGAGCGCAAAATACGATCGGCAGCCTTGCAACAAAAGCTTTTTGAACAATTCAAAATGCTGAATGCCAACGGAGAAATAAAGGATCTATGTACCATCTTCAAGCAAACCGTACAAAAAACACCTCCCGCCGGTGCCGGCGAATGTGCTGCTCCCAAACTATTACAATATGCCTATCTGCACCAACTCAAACCCATTGCCATGGCCGAATTCTGGTGGGGTAACTCTCCAAAAGCAGAGATACGCCACCATGGTTACTACTATCCTGCCTGCAAAGGAAAGTGTGAACCTATTCTGAAACACATGTTACAAGGTCTGGATGTAGAGCCCAATCCATTATCGAACGATCTTCACAAGAAGATAACACTCGAAGTTCTTTTTGAAGATGAGCAGTTGCTTGTTGTCAATAAACCCGCCGGCATGCTTTCCGTACCCGGAAAGGGAGAAATAAATTCTGTCTATCAACACCTGAGAACCCAATATCCTGATGCTACAGGCCCAATGATCGTACATCGTCTGGATATGGCTACTTCGGGAGTACTGCTTATTGCCAAAACCAAAGAAACACATCAGAATCTGCAGGCACAGTTCAAGAATCGTACAGTAAAGAAGCGTTATATTGCTTTACTGGACGGAATCATCGCACCGGATGAAGGCGTTCTGAATCTTCCAATCTGTCCGGATCCTCTCGACAGACCCCGGCAGATAGTAAATAAAGAGTATGGTAAAACCGCCATCACTAAATATCAGGTTCTCGAACGTAATGAATCTCAAACACGTATAGCTTTCTATCCACTCACCGGACGGACACATCAATTACGTGTTCATGCCGCCCACCCGCTTGGTCTTAACTGCCCTATTACGGGAGACGAGCTCTATGGAAAGCAAGCAGACCGGCTTTATCTGCATGCCGAATACCTGGAGTTTGTACATCCGGTTTCCGGAGAGATCATTCGTATTGAAAGAAAAGCGGATTTCTAACATTTTCTGATCTGGCAGGAAACCTCTATATTTATACCACATATTTATAAACGAAAACAATCATGATAAATCAAGCTAATACACAAGAATACGATGTCCTCCTCCAAATATGGGAAAGAGCAGTCCGAAGTTCTCACCACTTTCTATCCGAAGAAGATATACGGTTTTATAAGCCCTTAGTACGCCATGAATATTTTCCGGCGGTACAACTTTACACAATCCGTAATCATTCCGGACAGATAACCGCTTTCATGGGATTGAGTGACAACCTCATCGAAATGTTGTTTGTAGATCCTGATGAACAGGGACATGGATATGGCAAACAATTAATAGAATTTGCAATACGCCAAAAACAGATAGATAAAGTAGATGTAAACGAGCAGAACGGGCAGGCACTCCGATTCTATCAGAACAGAGGGTTTGAAATCATCAGCCGGGACGATCTGGACAGTATGGGAAAACCATTCCCGATTCTGCATATGCAACTGAAAAACATCCGGTTGAGAAAAGCAGAACCCGAGGACATCCCTACCATGCATGCTACGTTTGAACAAAGTGTTCTCAACACCTGTTCGCAGCACTACACCGCTCCGCAAATCCGTGCATGGATTGAAAGAGCAACCCCGGAGCGCTGGCGGGAACTACTTCAAAGTGATTTACATTTCATACTCGCCGAAGAGACGAAACACTTCCGTACAGTTGGTTTCACTTCTATCAATGCTAACGGCTATCTGCACAGCATGTTTGTTCACCCGCAATTCCAGCATCAAGGCATAGCTTCTCTCCTTTTATGCCAGGCAGAAGAGTATGCCCGTCTCCATCAAGCAGTGTCTATCCACTCAGAAGTCAGTATTACCGCTCACCCTTTCTTTGAAAAGCAGGGATATACGACAGAAAAAGAGCAGATAGTATCTATAGGCGATGTTAAAATGACTAATTTTGTGATGTATAAGAGTTTGTAAGTTTGTGGGTTTGTAAGTTTGTGAGTTTGTAAGTTTGTGAGTTTGTGAGTTTGTGAGTTTGTGGGTTTGTGGGTTTGTAAGTTTGTAAGTTTGTGGGTTCATAAGTCACAATATGAGAGTATACAACTAAAAAACTCATAAACTAAAGAACTAAAAAACTTATTTTTTATAGTTTTGTGTCCTGATAACCCAATAAAGACTTTAAATGTCAAAATTAAAATACCTGCCTCTTCTCTTTGTCTGCCTGCTGGTCTCATCCGGTTTGCATGCCCAATTCATGAACTATGGTTCAGATCCTGCCCGGTTCAAATGGAATATAGTCCGGTTACCTCATTACAACCTGGTTTATCCACAAGGAACAGACTCCATGGCCTACCGCTATGCCCTCTACCTGGAAAATGCTTATCCGCACATACAAAAAACAATCGGAAAACCCATAAAGGCTAAGTTTCCCGTTATCCTGCACCCTGCCAATATGATATCCAACGGCATGGTATCGTGGGCTCCCCGCCGTATGGAGCTCATCACTACTCCATCTTCTGATTTAGGTATTCAAAGGTGGGATAAACATCTGGTATTACACGAATCCCGGCACGTATTCCAGACAGGAAAAGTAATGCGTGGCATTTTCAAGCCATTCTATTATCTGATAGGCGAACAGGCTGCGGGAGTTGCTGCATTCTTCCTGCCCGTGTGGTTTCTCGAAGGTGATGCCGTAGGTACAGAAACAGCCATGTCCAACGGAGGCAGAGGACGATTGCCCGAATTCAATATGGCTTACCGGGCACAAATGCTGGGAGGAGACAAATTCTACTCTTTTGATAAATGGCTGTTAGGTTCATACAAAAACTATACCGGTACATATTATGCATTGGGATATGATATGACTTCCTATGCCCGTCAGCGTTATGGAAGTGATATTTGGGATAAAAGCACCACCCGGTATACCGGTAATATACTTTTTGAAGGCTCATTCAAACACTATACGGGAAGTAGTTTTAAACGACTCTATCACGACACATTCGACTTTTTGAGGGAGGGATGGGAAAAACAGGATACAGCTGTCATTGTTCCGGCATATCTATCGCCCGACAATAAAACCTACACATCCTACAGGTATCCTTTGGCTATCAATGACTCTGTTGTGATAGCTGTCAAATCGGGACTGAAAGATATTAATTCTTTAGTAGCCATCAGCAATGGAAAAGAAAAACGGTTGAGCTATATAGGCAGTATCAACAGCCTGTTAGATTTCCACAACAATCGTATCTACTGGACAGAAATAGTTCCGGGTATCCGCTGGACCCATGAAAACTATTCCGTACTGAAATACTACGATCTGGATAAAGACCGGATAAAAACGGTTGCTCCCCGCCAACGTTACCTCGCCCCTTCTATTGACAAAAACGGACAGATAGCCGCAGTTTCGCGAAGCACAATTGCCGGAAAGAATCAGCTTGTATTAGTCAATCTGGAAAATGGAAAAGAACTCCGGTCTTTTGACGTTCCGGAGAATGCATTCATCAAAGAACTGACTTTCGGAGCGGATGACAAGATTACTGCAATAGCCGTTACAGATACAGGAATCACTCTGTTTCAATTTGATCCTTCCTCCGGTATGTGGAAAGAACTACTACAAACCACCTCTGTCAATGTCACTTCACCAATCTGGAAGGACGGAAAAATCTATTTTGAATCGGGCGCCAACGGCACCAACAATATATATTGCTTTAACCCGGCAGATAATCAGGTATATCGCCTGACTAATGCACGATTCGGGGCATTCGATCCCTCATTTTCCAGATCGGACCATCGCTTATTCTTTGCCGACTATCAGGCAAATGGGTACCGGATTGCTTCACTACCTGCAGACAGCCTGTTGTTTGAAAAGACCGATTTCGGGAAACCCGCTTCTATGCCTTTCACAGAGACACTGGCCGCACAAGAACAATTCAACCTTGACTCTGCACGCCTGGAGGCCGTCGATTTTCAACCGGAGCGTTATCGGAAAGGAGTACATACATTCAAAATCCATAGTTGGGCCCCATTCTATTATGATGTGGCAGAAGCGATGAATACCAGTGCTTCGGATCTCAGCACAATTGTTAAGCCCGGGGCTACAATCATGTCTCAGAATACGCTGAATACTGCCATCATGCAGGCAGGTTGGTACTATCACAAAGGGTATCATCACGGAAAATTATCTTTTACCTATCAAGGATGGTTCCCGGTCATCGACCTTGCTGCCGATTATGGCGACAAGGCTTTTAATATGGCCTGGAAAAAGAATGAAAAAGGACAGACTGTAACCCAAGGATATTATACCAACCGCAATCTGCTGGAAGCTGAAGCTCGTGTCTATCTCCCCTTTAATCTGACACGAAATCAACGGATCAGAGGTATACAACCAGCATTCACTTACTATTTCACCAATAATAAGTACCAGGAATACAGTACGCAGAAGTTTCGTAACTTTCAATACATCCTGCCGGAAGTCCTGTTCTATAATTACAGGCGAAAGGCCCAGCGGGATATTCTCCCCCGGAACGGTTACCAGCTCCGGTTACAATACCTGATGACGCCCTTCAATACAGAAAATTATGGAAGTCTGTATGCTGCCCGGCTTACTACTTACTGGCCCGGCATTGTACGCAACCATGGCTTAATGCTCCGCTTCGGCTATCAGTATCAAGATCTGGACAACAAAGCATTGTATCTTCCCAAACACTTATTGGAAAAGCCACGCGGATATAATTTTCAATATCAAACCCAGCAACAATGGGCTTTCAAAGCTGATTATGCTCTTCCTCTCCTGTCACCGGATCTAAGTATCGGGCCATTGATTTATATCCGCCGGTTACGTGCTAACCTCTTCTACGATCTGTCACGCAATCAAGCCAATCGTAAGAGCGCATGGACTACACAAAGTTCTTACGGAGCCGATTTCATATTCGACTGGAATGTATTGCGCATGAGCTATCCACTCACTACCGGAGTACGATTGATTAAACCGATTGATTATGGAAACTTCCAGGCAGAAATGTTGTTTTCAGTCACTTTCTAACGGATATTCTTTGAAAGAGTAAGTTCAGAATCTACTTAAAGAAAATTAATGAAGCAATCCTGCAAAGATTAATCACCTATCTTTGCAGGCGTAAACCATAGGATAGCAGAATGAGAAAATTACTTTGTCCCCAGTGTAAAATCGCTGGTATGTATGTTAAAAATGAACAGGGCGAACGCCTGTTAGTATATATTACCCAAGAAGGAACAGTGGTTCCCAAAGATGCAGAAGCTTCGACAGAAGGATTTGATATGACAGAAATATACTGTCTGGGATGTTCCTGGCACGGTTCTCCCAATCGTCTGACTAAATTTTAATCACTTTCTCTTAGCTATAACTCTACAAGGTAAACCGGTCATCTCTGCAAAATTCATAGGATATGTATTGGCTATAAATTCAGCAGACTTCTCATCACCAACCAATAACTGTCCCAAATGGCAGAGATTTTCTATGATAAAAACGCCCTTATCAGCACAATACTGATCTTTAGGCGTATGCTCTTTCCCTCTTCTCACACCGGCAAAATCAATTCCTATTATAGAAATATGTCTGTCCAACAGCTTCTCTATCAGTTCATCCGACAATTGCGGATGTTCTGAGAAATAGGCTTTACTACCATAACTTTCCCTTTCAATATATCCGCTATAAAAAGAAACAAACATATCAGGCTTCACTTTAGAAAGATCAATATCCTGCACCTCTATGTCTCTGCCGGATATGGAACTCACATCAAAAACAATAGCTTTTCGTTCTGTATAGTTCAATGGGAATTCTTTATTCATCACATCAAAATGAGTGCCTAAATGTCCCGTGAAAGCCTTGTTCTCATTTCCCTGTGCATCTTTTATCATCTTCGGGGTGACTTTCAGTGTCAAATCAACCCATCTGTTATTGCTGCCTCCCCCTTGTTCGGATACACTTTCAATCTTTCGAACCGAATCATTATAGAGCTCCTGTTTCAACCGTCTCAAATAAGGAGAAAACGCTACATTCTCTGCTCCATACTCCAAGTTGGCAGTATATTCCAAAGGAATCCAGGTAGAAATATCAGCTTCATTGTGTTGAATGATAGCTTCCATTTTATCCAAAGCTTTGTATATCTTCGCCTCCAGCGTTGCAAGTTCTCCCATCTCCCGAAATAACGGCAATAGTTTATCCCGATAAAAAGGAGGTAGAGTCTGAAACAACTCCTCAATCTTACGGTCTTCAACCTCTTCATCTTTCTGCGTTTTATAGAAAGCAGGAATGTCTCCTGTGATAGCCTCACCTAAATCATGAAGAATACACATCTGAATCACTTTATTCATATCAGCCTCAGGAAATTCATCCTGTACAAAATATGCCAGTAAAGTGAGTCGCCAACTATGCTCAGCTACGCTCTCATGGCGATAGGTTGATGTCCACGAATGGCGTGTATTACACTTTAGTCTCTCGGCAATAGCCATAAAGTTGATAAGTTCTCTGGGCTCCATACGCATTTCTGTCTTTAGAAGGAGCAAAAGTAACGTTTTTATGAGGTACAACAATAATTACTCCTATAAAATCACTTTTTTTATACTTCCTATTGAACAAAAAAAATCCCTTTGCGTTTATATTATGCAAATCAGCCTGAAGCTCTTTATGCATATGTGAATATCCATATCGCAGCATTCGCATGCCTCCCCGGCATAGACAGGTAAGATTGCATAGTAGTTTTGTCGTGTTTTATTTTGTGTTTGTGTTGTGACGGTGCTGCGATGTGAATCGGGGTACCGTTTTTTTATATGCACTTTCTATGAAAACTTTAAAAACGACTCATTACTTTTGTTCATATTATTAATGTTATCAGCCAAAAGCACTATGTACTTTGAAATATTTATCTCCGGAATATCCACAGATTCTTTGTAAATAACGGCTAAAATAATTAACTTTGTCAGACATTCTGAAAATATAAAATACTTCCATTACAATATGCAAGGAAGAATCAGAAGTTAGTTTAAACTAATTCGAAATTTATAACAACGAACTTCACGAAGCCCGCGACATTCTCTTACCTAAGTTAATGAACGGTCAAATCGAAATATAAGAAAAACATGGATATAGATAAAAAAAATTTCATAGAGAACATTGAAAGACTAAGGGAATACTCTATTCAGATAAAAGAGCTTTCTGACAACAATGACGCATTGGTTGATTACTTAAATAATCTTCCTTCAGACGTTAAGCAAAAAAATTTCGAGCAATATCAAAATGGAAATGGTCCTATCCTTACAATCCGCAAGGAGATATCGCAAATTGTAAAAGATAGAACTATCAGTAAAGCAGAAATAGAAGCTATAATCAATGCTGAAAAGGATAAAGCTCCCGACAAATTTAAGATGTATCCCAGTTGGTATAGCATATTATATATATTAATACTCGCGGATGCAGACTATAAGATGAATATTCCCGTCCATAATATAATTAACATTACAATCGATTCACTCGGTGCTAATGGTAAAATCGTTGCAAAAGATTTTGATTTCCGAGGTGCCCGGAATACCGGTAGTACCCGCTGTTGGATAGCTTTCATAAACCAAACACACAAAAGCCAAACAACAGCTAAACAACTATTTCTGGATATATATGATGGTAATGTAGAATTTTGTTTTTATAATCGCCCGTTAGACGAAAAAAAAGACAAAAACATAGTTAAACGTGGTATACCTTTTGACGTAGATACCTACTTCTCCATATTCAACCAATATTTACCGGAGATTTTGAAAGATGAATGGATTGAAAAAGCTTCTTATTGGAGAATTGGTACAAAAGACGGTGATACCAGTTATTGGGAAGAAATGAAATCTGAAAAAAAGATTTGTATTGGCTGGCCGGAAATAGGAGATCTGAAGAGTGCCGGAGTAAAGAGTAAAAATGATATTATAAGCTTACTCGATGAGAATGGATATTATAACTCTGAAAGTCAAGTAAGAAGCAGAAAAGCCGGAGAAATATTTAACTTCTATTCAAAAATCCACATAGGAGATATTGTACTGGTACAAGACGGTTATTCTGTATTAGGTATTGCACAGGTTGAAGATGATTATCAATATAATACGGATGCTGATTTTCCACATCAAAAAACGGTGAAATGGTTGAGTATCCAACCAGAATTGTCTAATAAGATCGGAAAAATGACAGCCGTATACCAAATTACGGACAAAGATAAAATTAAGGAAATAGAAGATGTGATATCACTTGGTAAGAATGGTCCTGAAATTGAGTTAACTCAAAATATAGATACTAACATGAAAATAAACAATCTATCAAATCCTCTTAATCAAATCTTATATGGCCCTCCTGGCACAGGAAAGACATATCATACGATTAACAAAGCCATTTCAATCATAGATGGACTTACAGAGGAGGAACTTGAAAGCAGATTTTCCAAAAGAGATAAATTAAAGGAACGCTTTAACGAACTGCTTATCGATGATTGGACGAATCCACAGGGGCAAATCGCTTTTGTCACTTTCCATCAAAGTATGTGTTATGAAGATTTTATCGAAGGGATAAAGCCGTATACAAACAATGAAAAACAAGTAGCTTATGATGTCGAAGCAGGAATCTTTAAAAAATTAGCAGAAGTAGCACGTAACAATTGGTCAGAAGCCCACACTCCCGTAAATGATACTATCTCTTTTAATGACGCATTTGAGATGTTACAAGAGGAATGGGAAAATAATCATCAATTACTTTTTCCTTTAAAACAAAAAGGAAAGGATTACACCATTTTAAATTTTACTTCAAATTCTATTCACTTTAAAAAAGCAAGTGGAGGCACAAGCCATACTTTAAATATATCTACTCTCAAGGATTATTTTTATGGAACTCGTCCCATTCAATCTGAAGGCTTAGGCAAATATTATCAGTCTTTACTTAATAAACTTAAAAGCTATCAATTAGACGAATCATCGGATCAACCGACAAAGGGTGCAAATAAAAAGGTAAAGCCTTACATTCTTATTATTGACGAGATAAACCGTGGTAATGTATCTCAAATCTTTGGTGAATTGATCACACTCATTGAAGAGGATAAGCGTCTGGGAAAAGAAGAGGTTCTGGAAACCATCTTACCGTATAGTAAAGATAGATTCGGCGTACCACCTAATCTTTATATCATTGGTACAATGAATACTGCCGACCGTAGTGTAGAAGCTCTCGACACAGCACTACGCCGTCGATTTTGCTTTCAGGAAATACCCCCCAAACCGGAATTACTGGAAAATACAATTCAAATAGACGAAGAAGAATTCTCGCTAAAGGATATATTGAAGAAAATAAACGAACGTATTGAACTTCTACTTGACAAAGATCATTTGATAGGCCACAGTTATTTTATGAAAGTAGATAGTCTTGAGAAATTACAAGCTGTATTCCATCAGAATATATTACCTTTATTACAAGAATATTTCTTCGGAGACCATGGAAAAATTGGCCTTATAGTAGGTAAAGGCTTTATAGAATCAATAAAAAGTCCGAGTAACATCAGCAAAATATTCGCCGATTTTGATTACGACAACGACGTTTCAAGTTTTACCAACAGGGCTATTTGCAAAATAAAAGACTGTTCTGCAACAAAGATGGGTAAAGATGAGTTCAAGAAAGCAATCCTGCAACTTCTGAATAAATAAACTATGTTAGGGGCTAACGGACATATCAGTGTATTCGAACACCAAGTCATTCGATTAGGTGAAGAATTTACCTATGGGAATAAGACTATCATTTTTGATAAATATAAGCTACAGTCCTTCCAACAACATTATGGCGACCAAGGAGTCCCTTATTTTTCACTTGTACATAATGGTATCCGGTTTAATGAATATGTAGGAGTAATACAAGTAGGTGATACTGTAGTTGAAGTACTACCTAAGGCTGACCATATAAATTTCGGAAGAGAAGAAAAAAAACAATGGCGTGATATGCTGATCAGCATGTTGTTAACGATAGGTCCTTTTGATGTACAAACTCCTGGAAACAGTCTGCTGCAAATAAAGCCCAATAGCCTACTCAGTCTCTACTTTGAACTCTTTATAAATGAAGTAGAATATCTATTGCGTAATGGATTGGCAAAAAAGTATCATCCGAAAGAAGGGAATGTTACCACATTAAAAGGAAGCCTGAAGTTCAGTCAACACATCCGAGAAAACCTAACTCATCAAGAGCGTTTTTATGTCCGCTACGTATCTTACGATACCGAGCATAAGTTACACTGTATACTTTATAAAACAATTCGTCTACTGAAAATCATTAATACTGATCCGGCTCTACAAAGTCGTATTGGAACTCTACTGCTGAACTTTCCGGAAATGCCCGACATACAGGTTACAGATGAAATATTCGCAAGAATAAATTATGACCGAAAAACTTTTTCTTATAGAAATGCAATTAACATAGCCCGCCTGCTCTTGCTGTGTTATCATCCGGACATCCGAGGAGGACACAATGATGTATTAGCATTGATGTTTGATATGAATCTGCTTTGGGAAGAATTCGTATATATTAGTCTCCGAAAACATTGTCAGCCAGGTGAAACAGTAAAAAAACAAGTACGAAAGAATTTTTGGAAACATGCATTAGGACACATAACTTCCATAAGACCGGATATTGTGGTAAACATCGGAGAAGATTTTTGCGTGGTATTGGATACGAAATGGAAAAATATCAATGGAAATAATCCATCAACCGATGATCTCAGACAAATGTATGTTTACCACGAATATTTCAATGCCCAACACGTGGCTCTTGTATATCCCGGAGATGAAACCGAACCGATAGAAGGTGCTTATATGCATACCAGTAATAATGGTATGGAAACAACTCGTAAATGCCATATATTCACCCTTTCTATAAAAAACGATATACAAGAATGGCAAAAAAGTATATATAACGAAATTAAGAACAAATTCAATCATTTTTAATCTGTAATGGTAAAAGTGTATATTCGGAAATAATATGAATACTGATATTTCACAGTCAATACAGGCTTTCTTCTATCTGATATTTTTGAACATAATAACAGAGCGGTACGCTCTCAACTTAAAAAAACAGAATTATTATGATGACACTATCCAATTTTGAGAACTTTGTACCTCCACATATATGGATGCGAGGAGAGGAATATTTTGAAAGTGGTGCAGTTACCGAACTGGAAGAGACAGAACCGGGTGAATGGATTGCGCAAGTAGAAGGAACGAAGGATTATGAAGTAGAGGTTTCTATAGAAGGCAAAGAAATTGTATATTGGGATTGTGATTGTCCATATGATGGTGATATTTGCAAGCATGTAGTAGCCGTAATATTAGCAATTCGTGAAAACAAATCCAAAGAAAAACGTTTCCTGTCTGCTAAAGAAGTAAAGATCATGGAGAAACAAAAGAAAATGTCGAAAGACACTAACGTAAAAGACATATTATCTTTCGTTTCACCGAAGCAATTATCTAACTTCATATTGGAATATGCTTCCGGACATCCTGAATGCAAACAGGCGTTAATAGAAAAATTTCTCCCTGCACGGAACACAACGAATAAAACAAGTCTGGATTACCGGATAGAAATACAACAATGTTTCAACGCACCTTATAGAGAAACCGAAGACAGATACGGAAGATATCACGGACCAGAGACTGATTGGAACAAAGTGTCCTGTTACCTGGACGGTTATCTGAAAAAAGCAGAATTGCTATGTGAACGACATAATTTTGCGGATGCTGCTTCAATTGCTTTACAGATTTTACAATCTATTGGTGAAAACTATATAGAACAAGAATTACTGTATCATGACGGAATGGCTATTATTAATTTCTGTGACAGTTCAGGAAAAATACTAATGAATATAATCAAACACTCTGATGTATCCGCTACATTAAAAAAAGAAATTCTGAAGGAAGTCAGACTAATAGAAAAATTATCAGCTTACAGGGAGTATGACATTTATGATATAGAACAATTACTGGAACTGATAACATTAGAGACACAAACGAAAGAGGAGGCTTTATCATATGTGAATCAATTAATTGAAGAAAGAAAAGACAGTTGGGAACTTTATAAACTAATTGAGCGTAAAGTCGATATTTTACGTGCACTGCATCGTGAAGAAGAAGCACAAGCCATCATAAAGTTTTATCTCTACCTACCGGAAATCAGGAAACAGGAAGTAGAACGCTACATTGAAAACCAACAATATGATGAAGCGATAAAAACACTGAATGAGGGAATACAAATAGCGCAAAAGAAAGGAGAACTGGGAACGATAAAAGAATGGCTGGAATATAAACTGTCGATTTACGAGCAGACAGAAAATATTCCAGACCTTATAGATGCATGTAAAGAGCTGTTTATATTAGAAAACGGCGATCTTACCTATTATCGCAAACTGAAAAAGTACGTGGCAAAAGAAAAATGGAAAACATTTTTAAATGCAATGATGAAGCAAACGAAATTCATCAAATATTATTTGGGTGGACAATGTAATGAAGCAGATATCTACGCAGAAGAAGAAGATTATGAAAGTCTGCTAAATTTGTTGTCCGACACATCCCACAGATCAATAGAGGCATTGCTCCATTATGCCCACCATCTGACAGAAATCTACTCCGATGAAATTTTGCTGCTTCTCCATAAAAGTATCTGCAAATATGCAGAAGAGAATGTAGGCAGAAACCATTATGAATACATTGCCCGAATTCTGAAAGAAACGAAAAAACTGAAAGGTGGTAAAGCGCTGGTACAGGAGATTGTTGAAGAATTCAGAGTTACCTATAAACGACGCCCAAGTATGATGGAAGTTTTAAGAAACTTCTGAGAAGGAATTTGTCTATCTCTGATAAAGGGACACAATCATTCAGATTGTGTCTCTATCTTTATTACTTTATCAAACCGCTTATCAATACACGCACTTAGATCGGTCGTGACAAACTTCCCATTATAAAAAAGAGAAAATATAGTGGCGGGTGTAGGGGCTGTCTGTGCTTGTTCCAGAGTTTGCAACTTCACTATTTTCAATGGGATTCCCTTACTTTCAGCTACGCTTACCAAGGAGTTACGAACATGATACTCCGCAAACGGACAACGATTGGTATAATAAACGACTACCCCATCTTTATCCTCACATTCTCCGGTTGACACACACTCTTTAAACGAAGGATTCAATGCATCCGGATTTATCTTCAGGACTAAAAGACTAAATCCGTAAGGAAGTTTATCTACAGTCTCAAACCCTTGTTTCAAAAGCCATTTTGTATCACTCATAAAATGAAATTTAGATGTACCGGCTACGGTAACCAAACCATGTTTTCCCTGTTCTTTTGCATCGTCAATGGCCGATTGCAGCAAAGCCTTGCCATACCCTTTTCCCTTGTATTGTCCTGACACCCAGAAACAGTTTATCATTAAATAACCGGGAGCATCAACAGGTATCCATGCTTTTTCGGCAGAAACATATTCTATAAATACTTTAGCACGCTCATCGAGGCGTCTGAAAACAAATCCATTATCAAACTCTCTTTTCAACCACTCTTTTTTCAACTCATAACTTTCTTTACATTTCTTATCAGAGAAGGCACAACAAATATGCTCAGTCTCTATGTTTTCCTTTGTCAGAGTAAGATATTTCGTTTCCATATTTATTCTATTTTATTGGTATATGCAAAAATACGCAATTCATAATAACATAGCATCATCCGATTTCTACAATTTAATAAATTATTCCATAATAATAAAACAGATTCTCCGTATCTTTGCCACCATGACAGAAAGAAACGAATTACATAAAAGAAACAGGCACAACGGACAGTACGATTTTTCGAAACTGACAGAAAATCATCCACCGCTCAAGAAGTTTGTTTCACCCAATCCATATGGAACATTAAGTATCAACTTTTTCAATCCGCAGGCAGTAAAGGCTCTGAATAAAGCATTACTAATAAGTTATTACGGAATCCGGTACTGGGATATTCCCAAAGGATATTTATGCCCTCCCATTCCCGGCAGAGCAGACTATATCCATTACATTGCCGATTTACTTAATTCCGGGAATTCGTTAGAGGAAACGCCCAAGTACAGATGTCTGGATATTGGCGTAGGCGCCAATTGTATTTATCCGATCATTGGTTGTACTGAATACGGATGGACATTTGTCGGTTCGGATATTGATCCTGTCTCAATAGAGAATGCCAGAAAGATTGTTACCTGTAATCCGGTATTAGTCCATAAGATAGAATTACGATTACAAAAGGACAACCGGAGTATTTTCAAAGGAATAATACAACCGGATGAATACTTTGATGTGACCATATGTAATCCCCCGTTTCACAGTTCTAAAGAAGAAGCGGAAGAAGGAACGCTACGCAAGCTCAGCAGTTTGAAAGGAAAAAAAGTATCCAAAGCCCAACTCAATTTTGGCGGCAATGCAAATGAACTTTGGTGCGAAGGTGGAGAACTTCGCTTTCTTTTGGATATGATTACCGAAAGCCGGAAATACCAGAAGAACTGTGGTTGGTTCACCAGTTTAGTTTCCAAAGAGAAGAACCTGGACAAACTATATACCCGGCTAAAGTTGGAAGATGTAGCTGAATATAAAACGATCCGGATGCAGCAAGGAACAAAAAGCAGCAGGATATTGGCGTGGAGATTTTAACAGGGAAGTAACGATATAAAGAAACTGATTTTCATTAACGTTGTTAACAAGAAAATTAACATACTGTTTTCTATTGACAAGAGTGTACAGTTTGGTAGCATAAGAGTGTACAATATTATATGATAAAAGTGTACAATTAACACATCCTTTATTGTACACTTTTGCAATGGAGATATGTATGCCTCTCTCCTATTGATTCTCAACTATTTACAAAATAATTATTATACAAGGATTTATCCTCCCTCATACATTCTGACAAAACAAACTTCCTGTTTTATCAACTATGAAAGAACGCTCTAAAATCAGCCATTGATTATCGGCGATGCATCAACTGCATAAACAGATGATTTATCCTCTCCATAACAGATTTACCTACAACAATAAAAGTTACGGCAACAAGAATCATCAGAATCCCCAGCATCAGACGAGGTGTGAGTCGCTCACCGAATATCATAACACCGAAAAAAAGAGCAGTTACCGGTTCGAGTGCCCCCATAATAGCTGTAGAGGTAGAACCAATACTATGTATTGATATAGCAGTACAAATCAAGGAGATAACCGTAGGCAAAAAAGCCATTGCAAGAATACTCCCCCAGGCCGGAAGAGAAGGAATAGCCTGTAACTCTGTACAAAAGTTGGAACGAACAATATAGATAGAAAGCCCGAAAAGTAAGGCATAAAAAGTCAGCTTAGCCGTAGACATCAGTTTAAGGGTAGAGTGATTGACTCCTACAATATAAATAGCATATGACAACGAAGAGAGAATAACCAGCAACATACCTATCAAACTAAGAGTTTCGCCACCATCCCCTTTGTAAAGCATACCAATACCCGAAAGTGCCATCAAGATACAAAAGACAGTCAACAGAGATATCCTTTCACGAAAAAACAGAAACATAATAACTGCCACCATCAACGGATAAACAAACAGAATAGTGGAAGCAATGCCTGCATCCATATGCTTGTAACTCATAAACAGAAGCAAAGAAGAGGCGGAAAAGAGTAAACCTCCCACCACCAACGGAAATATTTCGTTTTTCTTCAAAGTAAATGATTGCCCTTGTATCTTCATCAGGATACCAAGAATAAGGACGGCAAAACCATAACGATAAAACAATACCGAGTCTACACTCATCCCTTCTTTATATAACGGGAGAGTAAACAACGGATTCATGCCGTATGTAGCTGCCGCCACGGCTCCACAAACAAATCCTTTCGCTTTGCTGTTAATATTCATAGCTATCCTCTTATTTTCGGGGTGCAAAGATACGTATCTTTTAGATATGTTGGTTACATTTGTAGCCATCTAACAAATAATAAAATTGAGTAAGAACCGTATTGACCGGGAGAAAAGAATCGTAGAGTTAATGATCCGACTCTATTGCCGGAAAAAAGAAAAGAATAAATGCCTTTGCCTTCAGTGCGAAGAGTTGCTACGTTATGCCCATGCAAGACTGGACCATTGTCCGTTCGGAGGGAATAAAAGTTCGTGCAAACAGTGTACCGTACACTGCTATAAGCCTGTCATGCGTGAACGGATGCGGCAAGTGATGCGTTTCTCCGGACCAAGAATGCTCCTTTATGCACCGTGGGAGGCCATAAAACATCTATTTCAATAAGATTATTATTATCTTTGCATTATTACTTTATAATAATTATCTTTGCATAATAAAGAAACAAAGATATGCCAATCATCAGAAATCCTTTTATTACAAGTGGATACATATCCCCTGCTTACTTTTGTGACCGGAAGAAAGAGAGTGAAATCCTCATCCGGGAAGTAACTAACGGAAACAATATAGCTATAATCTCCACCCGTAGAATGGGAAAAACCGGATTAATCCAACATTGCTTTCAAAATAAAGAGATTCAAAAACACTATTATACATTCTTCATAGATATCTACGCCAGCAAATCACTGCGCGACTTTGTATTCGCCCTCAGCAAAGAGATTCTGGAAGGATTAAAACCTGCCGGAAAAAAAGCGTTACAGGCTTTTTGGGAGAGTGTCAAGTCTCTACAGACAAGCCTGACCTTTGATATTAACGGTACTCCTTCTCTAAACCTCGGATTAGGAGATATACAAGCTCCTCCAACTACGCTCGACGAAATATTTCAGTACCTGAATCGTGCCGACAAACCCTGTCTTGTTGCCATTGACGAGTTTCAGCAAATAGCCGGATATGCAGAAGACAATGTAGAAGCAACGCTACGCACCTATGTTCAACGCTGTAATAATGCACACTTTATCTTTGCCGGAAGCCAACGGCACGTGATGGGTAACATGTTTCTTACTGCTTCGCGACCGTTTTATCAAAGTGTTTCGATAATGCACCTGGAAAGTATCCCTTTGACAGACTACACATTATTCGCCCAACGGCATTTCAATGAAGCCGGCAAGAGTATCACCAATGAAACCATCGAAACCATCTACCATCAGTTTGACGGTATCACCTGGTATATGCAAAAAGTGCTTCATACCCTCTATGATATGACTGCCCAAGACACGATCTGTGAAGTAAAAATGGTAAGTGAAGCGATACGTCAAATTATAGATTCATTCAAATATACTTATTCCGAGATACTCTTCCGTTTGCCGGAAAAGCAAAAGGAGTTACTCATTGCCATCACTAAAGAAGGAAAAGCCCAGGCAATCACATCGGGAGCATTTATAAAAAAATACAAATTATCTTCGTCAAGCTCCGTACAGTCTGCACTAAAAGGACTATTGGAGAAAGATTTTGTGACACAGGAACAAGGAACCTACCAGATTTATGATCAGTTTTTAGGAATATGGCTAAAAGAGAATTATTAAAGAGTTTTGTTTTTAATGACAGATTAACCAGATATAAATTATGAGTCTTAAACATAAAGAGTACAAAGAAGCAAACGAACGTTTTCTGAAAGAGAATCTCACCGAAGAAGAAGTAATGGAACTTCCCTGCGGAGTGCAGTATAAAATTCTGTTGAGGGGAAATGGCCCCGTGCCAACAGCCAAAAGTACCGTAAAAGTACACTACCGGGGGACCCTCATTGATGGAAAAGTATTTGATGACTCCTTTGCCCGCAAACGCCCTGAAACCTTCCGGGTGAGAGATGTCATTGAGGGTTGGCAGGAAGCACTGAAAGCAATGCCCACCGGTTCGCGCTGGATCATTTATATCCCTTACGAGTTGGGATATGGCACACGGGCCTGTGGAAATATCCCTGCTTACTCTACATTGATTTTTGAAGTAGAACTGCAAGGAGTAAAAGGATAACCTCTTGCTCCTTGGAAAGATTGTCTGTTTTTTCCAGAATTCCGGATAGAACAGCAACAGTACATTGACTGCTTTTGTTCTCAATACGTATATTCCCTGATAATACTCTACCATAAACAGATAAACATATCAGTATCAATGATATATTTTCTTCATAATGAAAAACAGTTCATCCACCATCCTGCCAAAATGAAAAAGATGATTCCCAAAATGGGAAAAAGGTTATTCCATTATGGTATTATATTCATTTTATGGAAAGATATTGATAGGTTACATCAAAAATAAATCTCTATATTTGCATTATTCAGCCCAAGGGTGGATTAAAAAAGTCAGACTTTTAATATATCAGACTATTTTTCAAAAGATTTATCTACCTTTGCTTCTGCCAATCAAAAAACTAATCTTACAAACAAAGGAATGAAAAAAGCAATTATCATTGGAGCCACCTCCGGCATCGGACAAGAAGTAGCCAAAGGGTTACTGCTACAAGGATGGAAAGTAGGCGTGGCAGGGAGACGCCAATCTGCCTTGGAAGCATTTCGAACGATTGCGCCAGATAACATAGAAACCGAAGTACTGGATGTAACCAAAGATGACGCCACCGAAAAGCTGCACAAACTAATTGAGAAATTGGGAGGTATGGATTTATTTTTGCTTAGTTCCGGTATAGGACATCAAAATATGGAGTTAAATCCGGACATCGAGCTACAAACAGTTGGTACTAATGTAGAAGGATTCACGCGAATGGTTACTGCTGCCTTCCAATATTTCCACTTACATAGTGGGGGACATCTGGCAGTTATCAGTTCCATAGCCGGAACAAAAGGGTTGGGAGTTGCACCTGCCTACTCTGCTACAAAGCGATTTCAAAACACATACATTGACGCCCTTGAACAGCTTGCACACATGCAAAAGCTAAATATTCGCTTCACGGATATCCGCCCGGGTTTTGTATCCACCGACTTATTAAATGATGGTAAGAGGTATCCACTGCTAATGAATCCCAGAAAAGTAGCAACTCACATTATACGGGCACTGAATCGTAAGCAACGGGTGGTAGTCGTTGACTGGCGGTATGCCCTTATTGTATTCTTCTGGCGAATGATACCACGCTGGATATGGAAACGGCTATCGATTAAAACCAAATAACTTAAATACAAAAACTAATTATGGAACAGAAATTTTGCCAAAGCTGTGGCATGCCACTAAATGACATTGCTGTATTGGGAACAGAAGCAGATGGTAGTAAGAATGAAGAATATTGCTGTTATTGCTATGCCAACGGACACTTCACTGCAGATTGCACCATGGACGAGATGATTAATCATTGTGCCCAGTTTGTAGATGAATTCAACAAAGACTCTGAAATAAAGATGACGAAAGAGGAAGCAATTGCAAATATGAAGCAATTCTTCCCACAACTGAAACGTTGGAAAGCTAATAAATAACCGTCATTTATTTCACAATTTTCCGTGAAACATTTTTTCCGGTAGTTAGGTTGTTCTCTTTCGAGAGACCATCGTTAACTACCGGAATACTATTTATCACTTACCGGCAGCACACATAAAATGTATCCATATTGCAACCGTTTGCCGGCAAACTCTCGCTCTATCTTCATCTTACCTAAAAGGTTTTATACCAAGTTAGTCGACAAAACCTCCGAACAGGTATACGCTTCTTCTCTTTTTTTGTTGTTTCAATGCTTTGAGAAAAAATTCTCAATACGTTGAGAAACTTTTCTCAATGGGTTGAAACAAGTGTTTCATCAGTAAGAAACAAAATTCTCATACTCTTGAAACTGGTTGAAACAACAGTTTCCTGTTCAAGACAGAAGAACATAAGAACAATTAAGAAAACATGAGCTACATCATACTGTGAATATGTTCTTTTGTTCTTCTGTCTAAAAATAATTCTTTGGTCGTTTAACTCATACCTGTATAGCCTTGAACTGCGCATTATTTACAGATAAAAACCTGCAAGTTGAAATTGAGCAATATGAGTATAAAATAAAAAGGTGAAGCCGAAACCCCACCTTGTCATTAGAGAGTTAAATAAATGTTATCTTTACACTGCTTCTTTTGTCACCTCCGGATGGCGTTGTAGCCACGCAACAGCATACGAACAGGTAGCCTTTGGCTTCAATCCGTTAGCAACGGCATAATCATATGCAGCCTTCACCAGTGCGGCAGCTATTCCTTGTCCTTCCAGCGGACGTGGAACGATTGTATGAATAATATCCAGACCTCCGTTTAGCAGACGGTATTGTACAAAAGCTGTACGACCTTCTACTTCAGTTTTAAACAGCTTCTGTTCGGGTTGATGTTCAATTTTATATTCCATAATCTAATCTATTTTAAGTGTACTTTGGTTAATCCATACTAATAAGTTTATATCATATCCCCGCTGTAACGCAACAGTCAACAAGCGTTTCTTTACCTCCTCGGGCAGTTGAGGTGTCCGGCTTAATATCCACAAATACTTATCGGAACTGCTACCGATGAGTGCATAGTTATATCCTTCCTTATCCAACTCTAATATATAATAATCAGAATAAAACCACAGAAAGAATGAAACTTTCAGTTTTCCGGGCCGGGTAATATCAGGTATCTTTGCACGGCCTATAGCACGCTTATACCTCCCTCTGCCATGAGCATCTTGTTTGTATCCGGCATTTTCTACCCGGATACTCCCATCGGGAAGCAACGTATAAGTAGCTGTTACCTCAGACAACCCTCGTTCAAAACGATGATCGTAACGGGCTATTTCATACCAACGCCCCATATAACGAGGCAAATCAAGTTCATTGACGGTAGTATGGTCTATCCCCTGAAAAAGTTGTTCCACCACCGCATCATGGAATTTAAATCCAGATTCCAGCAGTTTTCCGGGACGTACATATTGTCCGGTTGTAAGTGAAGTTGCGCCTTCGCCATACATCAGTTGCACACACATACGAGGTACAATGATCGTCCCCCAGGCATGATAGGCTTTGCCCAGTGTACGGGCAAAAGCATATTGTGTAATCTCTTGCGGAGATACAAAATTGAAAGTTCCCCGTAAGGTCCCACTCTCGATAATGAAAGCCATGGCGCGGCAAAGATCATTAATACTAATCCACGGAAAAGGTTGTGTGCCCGGACCTATAGCAGCAGCCAATTTCATCTTTAAAGGACGTAACATTTGCTCCATAGCTCCTCCGTCCGGAGAGAGGACAACTCCAAAACGGGCTATCACAAGCCGCATTTCCGGGGGACAGCGTTTGGCCTCCTTTTCCCAAGCATAACAAAGATCAGCAAGAAATCCACTCCCCCTCGTATTGGTATATTCATCAAAAGTTCCCTCCAACGGATAATACCCTACGGCAGAAGCCGAAATCATAAGCTGAGGCTTCCGGCGCACTGCCCCCAAAGCACGAATGATGCGATGTGTCACGTTGATCCTGCTATCATACAGCTCCCGTTTATACTCTGGTGTCCACCGCCTGCTGATAGGTGCACCGGCCAGGTTAATGACTACGTCACAATGAGACAATGCCTGCACCAGATACCCTAATGTACCCTCCCGGAACATAGGCCGCCCCAAAGGAACCACCCGGTGTCCCTGCTCCGTGAGAAATGCTGTAAGATGCCTGCCAATAAAGCCACTGGCTCCGCTGATTGCTATATTCATGTGACGTAAACTGTTTTTAATGTATAGTACAAAAACGTATTAAAAGCGGGAAAAGTTCTTTGAAGCTCGTAAAATGAGAGTATCTTTGCAGTAATTCATAAATCATAATTCATAAATCCCATGATCGAAGCTCCCGAAGCCCGTTATCTGTCCGAGCAACTGAACCGGACTGTAAGAGGAAAGAAGATTACCGATGTGTTTGCGCAATACACACCCCATAAATTCGCGTGGTTTTATGGCAACCCGGAAGAGTATCCCGAACGACTTGCCGGAAAAACAATTGATGAAATCAATCCCCGAGGCGGAATGATTGAGATAAAAGCCAGAGAGATGTTACTGATTCTTACGGATGGTGTCAACCTGCGTTACTTCGCCCCCGGAGAAAGGCTTCCCGCCAAACACCAGTTACTCATTGGTTTCGAAGATGAGAGTTGCCTGGTAGCTTCCGTACGAATGTATGGTGGTTTGTGGTGTTTTCCCAACGAAGGATTCGATGCTCCTATATCTGCCTATTACGAAGCGGCGAAAAATAAACCGCAGGTGATGTCAGAAGAGTTCAGCAAAGAATATTTCATGGAGCTGATAAACGCCGAAGATGCACAGAAAAAGACGGCAAAAGCTTTTCTGGCTACCGAACAAACCATACCCGGATTAGGCAACGGAGTATTACAGGACATCCTGTACAATGCCCGTATCCACCCTAAAACTAAGATCAATGCTCTCTCTACGGAGAAAAGAGAAAACCTTTACGATAAGGTAAAGTCTACGCTCCACGAGATTTATGAACAAGGAGGACGTAGTACGGAAACAGATATTTTCGGAAAAAACGGAGGATATATACCACATCTGTCTAAAAACACAGCAGGTACTACCTGTCCTCGTTGCGGAGAAACTATAAAGAAAGAAAACTACCTGGGCGGCAGTATCTACTACTGTAGTGGCTGCCAAGTGAACAATATTAGTTGAAAATTGAAAGTTGAAAATTACTATGCAGTGTGACAGCACAATTTTCAACTTTCAATTTTCAATTTTCAACTTTCAATTTTTAACTCATATGAAGTCAACTCGTATTACTCAAATATTAAGTATCATGCTGGCACTTTGTACCGGAGCAACCTTGCCTATTCTCATTGGCAGTACACAACTGACAGAACCACACTCTGTAAAGTCTGAAGTTCCTTATTGTGTCAGCCCTCCCAGTGTTCCTGAACAGGCTACCTTTGACGGTGAAACAATTGACCTTCGCCGCTATGACCGCCGCGAGCGTATGGATCGTGAAATGATGTCTTTCACCTATATGCACTCTACAACCATGTTAATGTTGAAACGTGCCAACCGCTATTTCCCGATCGTCGAGCCTATCTTAAAAGCCAATGGCATCCCCGATGACTTCAAATACCTCATGGTAATTGAAAGCAGCCTCAACCCCATTGCCCGTTCTCCGGCAGGAGCAGCCGGGTTATGGCAATTCATGCCTGCCACCGGACGTGAATTCGGACTGGAAGTAAATGATAATATCGACGAACGTTACAACATCGAAAAGGCAACTATTGCCGCCTGCAAGTATTTCAAACAGGCTTATGCCAAATACGGTGACTGGATGGCTGTTTCCGCGGCCTATAATGCAGGGCAGGGACGTATTTCGTCGCAGTTGGACAAGCAACTTGCAGATCATGCCATGGACCTTTGGCTGGTGGAAGAAACTTCCCGGTATATGTTCCGTCTGCTGGCAGCCAAAGAGATATTCAGCAATCCGCAACGCTTTGGTTTCCTGCTAAAACGGGAACATTTGTATCCCCCTATTCCATACAAGAAAGTAACCATCACCAGTGCCATAGACAACCTGGACGAGTATGCCCAAAAGAACGGGCTCACCTATGCACAATTGCGTGATGCAAATCCCTGGTTGCGTGAGCATTCACTGAAAAACAAAACAGGCCGTACATACGTTCTACATCTACCTACGCAAGAGGGAATGAACTACAATCCTAAAAAAACAATTCCACACAATCCCAAATGGGTAATTGATTAACGCTGTGCTTTCCGTACGGGGAAATGCGGTAAACAATAGAAAGTTTATATTGTTAAATTATGACAGTAAAAGAGCGATTTACACGTTTTTTAAACAATAAACCACTGAAACATAAGTTGTATGTTATCATCTTTGAGTCGGATACTCCAGCAGGAAAAATGTTCGATGTGGCGCTTATTGTATGTATTGCACTCAGTATTCTGCTGGCTATTCTCGAAAGTCTGCAAGGAATTCCTTCCTGGCTTTCAACTCCGTTTATTATATTCGAATATCTGTTTACGGCTTTCTTTACTTTCGAATACGTTACGCGTATTTACTGTTCACCACAACCCAAAAAGTACATTTTCAGCTTCTTCGGCATTATCGACCTATTGGCAACCCTACCGCTATATCTTGCCTTTTTCCTGCCGGGAGCACGTTATCTATTGGTTATCCGGGCATTCCGTATTATTCGGGTGTTTCGTATATTCAAGCTTTTCACCTTCTGGATGGAAGGAGAACGATTGCTCACTTCACTCAAAGAGAGCAGTAAGAAAATAGCAGTGTTCTTTCTTTTTGTAGTAATACTTGTGATCTCCATCGGCACACTGATGTATATGATTGAAGGTACGCAACATGATACGCAGTTCAACAATATCCCCAATAGCATCTACTGGGCCATTGTCACTATGACCACAGTAGGATATGGAGATATTACTCCGATAACACCTTTGGGTAAGTTTCTCTCTGCCTGCGTTATGCTGATTGGTTACACCATCATTGCCGTACCAACCGGCATTGTGTCCGTTTCAATGATGAAAGAATATAAGAAGCTGAAAGATATACAATGCCCCAACTGTCATAAGACAGGACATGATGAAAATGCAGAATACTGCAAATATTGTGGATATCCACTTTACAAAGACAAAGTTAAAACTAAAGATACCAGTGAGTCCGGTTCTTATAACCAATGAGTGATTGGGTCTCTCTTCTGTGCCGCACTATCTTACGCTCAATATATTCTATCAGCAAAAGCATCCCACAACCTATTGCATAGCAAAGGATATCTTTCCAGTCGAAAGTTGATCCAAGCACAATTCGAGCCAATCCGTTTTCAGATAGCCCCATCACATCGGCAAGTTGAAAGTACTGAAGTATCTCTATAAAACATGCAAATGCAAAAACATATACTGGCAACCAGCGTAAAGACCGGGGAACAAAGATCCGAATAAAACAATAAATCAGTACGACTACCAAAATATCACCCACATAAGGACGAACAAAGGTATCGTGAACATATACGCCAATAATAATTTCTATTATCAGTATCGCAAGAAAACAGAGGGCATAAATAATTCTTTTCTTCATAATCAATCGTATAAACCCAGCTATCCCAATAGCCCGTTTAAATTTTACTCAAGAGCAATTTTCAGACTGAAACCATCTACCGACACTCCTTCCGAACGAGTTATAGCCAGCTTTTGTTCTTCAGACATTCCAATCGTTTCACCATCTCTCAGAGTTACATCACTTTCTAAAATATAATATACTACATCATACAAAAATTCACTTAACTCTTCCGGACTCATTCTACTATCTAATATTTCCAATTCGTCTTTACCAAAGGCAGTCATCCCATACGTATAAATACCCGGCCCCTGTTTTCCTCTTGTAAAACCGAAATAAATCCAGTTCAGAATGGGCAACGTATCTTCCTTCATTACAGTTGACGTTTCTATATAAAACTTCGGTTCAAACACAGTACCCGAAGCGTAAAAACCAATCGCATTCGCCAGCTTCAAACAAGAAGAGGCTCCCTTAACAAATAGCTCACCTGCTTCAACAATAGACACATTTCGACTCAGTACAGCTACACACAGTTGGGCCACATGTGTTTTCGTTACTTCAACAGCTTCCGGCCACAGATAGTTATTTTCAGCATTATACTCAGCTTCTTTATCGGGAACCGGAGCATCAAAATAGCTGAAACAAAGCATCATATCATCAATCTCAAACACCAATGCAGATCCTTCCTTAGTAACTTTTCTCCAATCTACATCTTTCCAGTCGGCTTTCAGGTTCTTTTTTATTCTTTCAAAATCACACTCTTTGGTATTCAATAAAACAAAACCGACCAAAGTGCCGGTATTTCTACTTTCTTCAGCATCTCCATATCCAACCTTCTGTGTCATGGGTTCTAAGATGTCTTGTTCTTGTTTGTCCATATGCCTTAATTATAGATTTATATGCCTTAAAGCCCGGTTCAGCATAGAATACATATATTCTCTTTGCGAAGATACTGATTTTAAGTATAACAGATAATCAAATACTATAAAATCTACGGTAAATGACCTCTTTATCACAAAAACTCATCCTGAACTCTAAAATAACACTAAAGAAATAACAACGAAAAAGAAAACAGTTGTATCTTTAAGAGTCTGTAAAGATGGTTATACATAAACCTCAGAGAACGTATTTAAAAACAGAAAGGAGAGTAAGAGTATGATATTAAACCTTGATTTTGTATTAAGATTGTTAGTAGCTGGTATATTGGGTGCCATCATCGGACTGGACAGAGAGTATCGCGCCAAAGAGGCCGGCTATCGTACCCATTTTCTTGTATCATTGGGCAGTGCCTTGATAATGATTGTTTCTCAATATGGCTTTCAGGACATTATAAAAGAGAGCAGTGTTACTCTGGACCCAAGCCGTGTAGCAGCACAGGTAGTCAGTGGAATTGGTTTTATCGGTGCCGGTACCATTATTTTTCAGAAGCAAATAGTGCGGGGGCTGACCACTGCTGCCGGATTATGGGCCACAGCAGGAATAGGTCTGGCTGTAGGTGCAGGCATGTATGTGATAGGAATTGCTGCAATGCTGCTAACCCTCGTCGGGCTCGAAGCACTGAGTTATATATTCAAAAGTGTAGGTATGAAAAGCTCCATGATCACTTTCTCTACAGAAAATAAAAACATACTAAAGTTAATTGCAGATAAGTTCAACTCCAAAGACTACCGGATTGTATCCTATCAGATGGATACCATAGGACACGGAGAAGTATCTCTCTACCAGGTGACAATGGTAATAAAATCGAAACGTAACTATGACGAAGGACATCTGTTGTCACTTATACAGGAATTTCCGGAAGTGACAGTAGAAAGAATAGAGTAAAGCTACTTTTGCTTTTCTGTCAGGTACTTCCAATAGCGTACCGGCATATCTTGTTTGTGCTTCCTCGGATTGAGGCGCTCTTTTATCGTGGTAGATTTAAAGTAAGTTTTCCAAAGTTGCTGAAAAAGCTTTTCGTCCTTATCCATCAAGCTCTCGTCCAGCATGCCGGTAATGAGATGGGAAGCACTGCTATCATCATCAAAAGTAACCTCTTCTACGGTTTTCAGGTCATAGTAAAAACCATAACGTCGCTTCATATCATAGATCAACCACTTCTGATCGGCAAAACGATCTCTGAAGTGCTCTATGGTAAGTGGTAGTGCGTTATGCCGAGGTTCAAAAGCAGCAAAAAAAGTACCGTCCGCAGCCTTCTGAAAACGAACGAACTGAAGCATACGTAGCCGTTCCCAATCTACCTTTTTCCATATTTTCGCAAGCTCCAGTACATCCGGATCTCCAAAATTAGTTTCAATAGAGCGGGGTGCATCAATTGCTTTACGAATATAGCGGAAAAGCAGTATATCTACCTCCGGAAGTTCAGAAAGCCAGCACCAGGTAATAGATGAAAGAGCTGAAACCGAGAGTTTCTTTTGTAATCCGCGCCACACACGTCCGGACTTCTCTTCATCAGTATGTACTGTAAAAGCTTCATCATAAAACAGAGGCAAAACATCTCCCTCAGACAGTAACATATCCGGAAAAGTTTTACGAAAATAAGCATCAAAAACAGCTGTCAGTAAACCTTCAAAAGTTTTATCATATATAAATAAATTCATGGATCGACTTACAATCAGAGTTAATCAGAAAAAGTAAATTTCAGTTGATTCTCATCTATCTTCTTAGGTTTGGGAAGCAACAGGCTACGCACAGTATGTGGGGTCATTTCATTGACAGTCTTCATCGGAAGCTCACTACAAGTAATAAAATATTGCGCCTTCTTCATCACTACACCTATCTTTTTAAGCTGATAGAATCCTAACTTTGAATAACGCCGCGAAGCAATAATCAACTTTGCAGACTTTACTCCAATGCCCGGTACACGAAGTATCACTTCATAATCTGCCCTGTTTATATCTATCGGAAACTGTTCGGGATGACGCAATGCCCACGAAAGCTTCGGATCTATTTCAAGATCAAGATCAGGATAAGCATCATCTACGATTTCATCGACTTTAAACTGATAGAATCGCATTAGCCAGTCTGCCTGATACAACCGGTTTTCACGGACAAGAGGCGGTTGCTTCAAAGCCGGCAAACGGGTATCATAGGTATTGACGGAAACATAACCGGAATAATAAACCCGCTTCATGGTGGGACGCTGATACAAAGCAGAAGAAAGAAAAAGAATGTCTTTATCTGTTTCGGCAGTAGCCCCAACTATCATCTGCGTACTCTGGCCTGCCGGGGCAAAACGAGGAGCATACCTGAATTTCTTCCGCTCTTCGCTACTCTCCAATACCCCCTGCTGAATATACAACATAGGAGCGAATACGCTTTTATGGTCTTTCTCCGGAGCGAGCAACTTCAAATTCTCTTCTTTAGGTATCTCAACATTCACACTCAAACGATCGGCATAACGTCCGGCTTCAGTCACCAGTTCACGGCTGGCTCCGGGGATGCTCTTCAAATGAATATATCCATTGAATCGATGCACTTCACGCAGGTCTTTGGCTACCCGTACCAGACGTTCCATCGTATAATCGGGATTGCGTACAACCCCCGAACTAAGAAATAAACCCTCTATATAATTACGGCGATAAAACTCAATGGTCAAGTCAACCAACTCAGAAACAGAAAGAGTAGCACGTGGCAAGTCATTACTACGCCGGTTGATGCAATAGGCACAATCATAAATACAATAATTGGTAAGCATTATCTTCAAGAGAGAGATGCATCGCCCATCCTCGGCAAAACTATGACATATCCCCCAGCCTCCTACAGTATTGCCAAGCATTCCCGGTTTGTTGGCACGCACTGTTCCACTGGAAGCACAAGACACATCATATTTGGCGGACTCTGCCAATATCTTTAGTTTTTCAAGAACATTTGCATTCATAATCAGTACAGTTTTTGCATCTTTTCTATTTCAGCTTTCATCAAATCACGCAAACTTTGAGGTTCCAGAACCTCTACCGTCGAACCTTTAGACAACAACTCCTGAATAAAATCATAAGTATGCGATATATACATTTCAAAATCAGTATAAGTATCTGTCGTTACTATCTCTTGCTGACTGGGATGCAAAGGTAAGTTACGCAGATATGGAGCTTGCTCGGCAACAACCCGCAAAACGGTTCGTTGCGGTTGCTGTGCCTCATCACGAATGATGCCGAAACAATTCTGAAAATAATCCTGTGGAGTGAATTTCCGGGGAAAGCGGAACGTATCATTCCCTGTCCTTACCGACTTAATTCTATCTAAAGAATAAGAACGGAAAGCTTCATACTTCCGGTTGACTCCTATCAGATACCAGCGATGACGAAACAGTTTCAGAAAGTAAGGTTCCAGACAAACCTCTTTCGGTTGTTCCCAATTATAAGCCTGATACTCCATGTGAAGCACAGACCCTGTCCTCATAGCATCTATAATGATATCCATATATTGCAGTCCCAAAGGAGCCTCCTCAAAAACAATCCGGTTCTTCATATCCACATTTTCCTGCAGAATGTTGTTTAATGAAAAGCTGTTGAGCAACCACATTTTGAGCTTATCTCCCAACATTCCCTCGGTATCAGCTATATAATAAGTATTTGTGCACTTATCACATTCTATATTAATGTCGAACATCTCTTCGATAGCCTGCCGATGATTATGAAAAGTACGCAAAGGAATATCCGTACGAGTACTATCTCCTGCCCGCCAGCGACGATTGATCTCAGCAAACGTAATGCGTCCGTTCCGATAGATGGTATCTACCAGCCAGATGAGTTTATTGAATTGTTGCTTAGCCATATCTCTTTTATTTATATCTGCTGCAAAATTGAAGATAGTTTGTGCCAAAAATAAGCATAATAAAGAGAAGATATAGTGAAATAACTAAAAAAGAGTTGAATGATACAAGTGAAACGTACCACTATTTTGTTATATACTATATGAAAAGTATGAAAACAATCGTTATAACTATACTGCTCTTCATGGGCTGTTCGCTGACAGGTTATGCACAGGGTGTACAGGGTACTAAACTCAAAAAACAGGAGAATAACAATATGAAAGATCAAAAGGAAATATACTTCGCTGGTGGTTGTTTCTGGGGTACAGAACATTTTCTGAAACAAATCAGGGGTGTAGAAAGCACTCAGGCAGGTTATGCAAACGGAAATATTGCCAACCCCACATACCAACAGGTGTGTAGCGGAAATACCAATTTCGCCGAAACGGTAAAGGTTATCTATAATCCACAGGAAGTAGAGCTTCCTTTACTAATAGATTTATACTTTAAAACAATAGATCCCACCAGTGTCAACCGCCAAGGGAATGACCGCGGATCACAGTACCGTACAGGTATTTATTACACAGATAAATCTGATCTGCCAACTATACAAACTGCCGTAGAAGCATTGGCAAAGAACTATTCAAAGCCACTCGCCATTGAAATTAAACCATTGTCCAACTTTTATCAGGCAGAAGATTATCACCAGGATTATCTGGATAAAAATCCGGGAGGGTATTGCCATATCGACCCGGCATTGTTTGGACTGGCCAAAAAAGCGAATGCTCCCAAAACAACAGCAAAACCTGTTTACAAGAAACCGGATGATGCCACACTTCGTGCCAAGCTCACCAACGAGCAATATGCCGTAACACAAAAAAGTGCTACCGAGCCAGCCTTTCATAATGAATATTGGGATGAGAAACGACCCGGTATCTATGTAGATATCACTACCGGAGAACCATTGTTTATATCTACTGATAAATTTGATTCAGGATGTGGTTGGCCCAGTTTCACAAAACCAATAGATAAAACATTGGTGAAGGAAAACATGGATACCTCTCACGGCATGAGGCGTATAGAGGTACGCAGCAAGACCGGAGATGCACATTTAGGACATGTTTTCACAGACGGTCCTGCAGATAAAGGAGGGCTACGTTATTGTATCAACAGTGCTTCCCTTCGTTTCATCCCCAAAGAAAAGATGAAAGAAGAAGGATATGGCGAATATCTGAACCTGCTTCCCGCAGGGGGAGGTACGGCAGGCGGTGGTTAATTGAAACAGAACTCTGAATATAGTTCACCACAGAGTCTCACAGAGTGACACGGAGTTTTAATTATTTTTTTAAATCAGATAAATAACACTCAGTGGAACTCTGTGCGACTCTGTGGTGAATTTCAGTCATAAACGCCCTCTCTCAACAGCTATAAAATAAAAAAGCCAGTCCTCATAAGGTCTGGCTTCGCATTTCTCTTTATTCAAAAAATTACTTTTTTGATTCTTCCAAAGATACTTTACGGAATTCTTTCATTGCTTTTTCAATTTCCAATGAAGCCTTACGTGCACGTGTTCCAGCAGCTTTATTACCGTTTTCGATCTGTGCATTTGCATCCTTGTTGAAATCAGCTACAAGAGCTGCGATTTTTTCTACTAATTCTTTCATGATCCTTTTTATATTTTCTTCGTTAATAATGATTGGCAAAAATACATTCTTTCCCGAAATAAACACATAAAAACAATATTTTTTTTGAAATAATCCGCGAAAAATCATCTAAAAAAGGCGGTTTCGGCTTTTTTCTTTACTTTTGCAGCCATGAAACCACTTACAGATACCGAATACATACATATTTTAATAGCTGAGGGAGAGCACCAGCAACAGGATTTTAAATTTGAAATTTCGGATGCCCGCAAAATAGCCAGAACATTGTCGGCCTTTTCCAATACCGATGGCGGGCGTTTACTCATCGGTGTTAAGGACAATGGAAAAATAGCCGGTGTACGTTCAGACGAAGAGAAATATATGATAGAAGCAGCGGCTCAACTCTATTGTCTGCCCGAAGTTCACTACTCCATGCAAACATTTCATGCCGAAGGACGTTCTATATTAGTGGTACAAATAGATGAAAGTGCCCAAAAGCCGGTATATGCAAAAGATGAAACCGGCAAACCACTGGCTTATATTCGTATAAAAGATGAGAATATCCTGGCTACCCCGGTACACTTGCGTGTATGGGAACAAAGCGATAGCCCGGTAGGAGAATTGATACAATACACCGAACGGGAACAACTGTTGCTTGATTTGCTCGAAGCAAACGCCTCACTTTCATTAAATCGATACTGCCGCCTGGCAAATATCCCGCGTCGTGCTGCCGAACATTTGCTGGCTAAATTTATCCGGTTTGATATAATAGAACCGGTATTTGAGAATCATAAATTTTACTTCAGACTGAAATAGAAGAATGGAATTGATATACAAATGGATGACGTTGGTTAATGATGCGTTGTGGACTTATATCCTTATCGCTATGTTGATGGGATGTGCTGTCTGGTTCACGCTGAAAACCCGTTTTATACAATTCCGTATGATCCGTGAAATGATTCGCCTGTTAGGTGATTCGGCAGGAAGAGGTGACAAAGGCGAGAAACACATCTCTTCATTTCAGGCATTTGCCATATCATTGGCCAGCCGCGTAGGGACAGGCAATCTGGCGGGAGTAGCAACAGCTATTGCCGTGGGAGGTCCCGGAGCCATATTCTGGATGTGGATCATCTCGCTATTGGGTGCTTCGAGTGCTTTTGTAGAGTCTACCCTGGCACAATTATATAAGGTTAAAGGAAAAGACTCCTTTATAGGAGGTCCTGCTTATTACATGAAAAAAGGATTGAAACAGCCCTGGATGGGAATGCTGTTTGCCGTACTTATTACCATTACTTTCGGATTTGCCTTTAACTCAGTACAGAGTAATACTATTTGTGCAGCTATCGAACATGCTTTTGGCTTCAATCATGTACCTATGGGATTTATCATTACCGCACTGACTCTTATTATCATATTCGGTGGTATCCAGCGCATTGCCAAAGTCAGTAGTGTTATTGTGCCTGTCATGGCATTGGGGTATATCGGGTTGGCTCTTGTCATTGTAATACTCAATATTACTCACCTGCCTGCTGTTATCGAAATGATTGTTAGCCATGCTTTCGGATGGCAACAAGCATTAGGAGGAGGTGTAGGCATGGCGCTCATGCAGGGTATCAAGCGGGGATTGTTCAGCAATGAAGCCGGCATGGGTTCAGCACCCAATGTAGCAGCAACTGCATTCGTTTCACATCCGGTAAAGCAAGGGCTTATCCAAACATTAGGAGTGTTTACAGATACATTAATTATATGTACCTGCACTGCATTTATTATTTTGTTTAGTGGTGCTCCACTCGATGGTTCGGCAAATGGGGTGCAACTTACCCAACAGGCACTAACCAACGAGATAGGTGCTTCGGGAGGTATTTTTGTAGCAGTAGCCTTGTTCTTCTTTGCCTTCAGCAGTATCATAGGCAATTATTATTATGGTGAAGCAAACATCCGTTACATCACCCGCCAGAAATGGGTGGTATATACATACAGGTTATTGGTAGGCGGAATGGTATTGTTCGGTTCATTGGCAAGCCTCGACTTTGTGTGGAGTATGGCGGATATCACTATGGGCCTTATGGCAATATGCAACCTTATCGCCATAAGTTTTTTAGGTAAATATGCTTTCAGACTACTAAACGATTACCGATCACAGAAGAGAAGCGGAATAAAGAACCCCGTATTTACCAAAGATAAGATGAAAGATATAGAAAAGGATATTGAATGTTGGTAGACGGTTTAATTACGAATTTTAAGTGATGAATGATGTAATAGTTGGTGTAAATCAACTTATTTAGTACTTTTGCAATCGCAAACCCGAATTCATAATTCAAAATTTATAATTAATATATATGAGCATATTTGCTAACTTATTCAAGAAAAAAGCCGAAGCCGACGGAAAGGCTGTAGGCAATGTAGAAGATTTCGTGTCATTGACACGCGTATATTTCCAATCGGTAATTGCTGTAAGTCTTGGTATCACCAATATTCGTTTTCTCCCGGATGTAGCGCAATTCAAACGCCTGTTCAAAATACCCACTCAGGGAGGAAAACTGGGATTAGGCGAAAAAGCAGCAGCCCGTAAAATGTTAATGGAAGATTATGGAATCAGCGAATCATTTTTCAAAGAAATCGATTCTTCAATAAAAAAGAACTGCCGTACACAAAACGACATACAGGCCTATTTATTTATGTATCAGGGTTTCTCTAACGACCTGATGATGCTAATGGGTAACCTCATGCAGTGGAAATTCCGTATGCCGTCTGTATTTAAAAAGACGCTTCGTAACATGACAGCAAAAACTGTACACGATGTGTGTACCAAAACAGTGTGGAAAGCAGATGACGTACACAAAACAGCAACTTCCGTACGACAGTACAAAGAACGTCTCGGTTACTCCGAACAATGGATGACAGAATATGTCTATAACATTATCTTACTGGCCAAGAAAGAGCCTAAACGTAAGAACGAAGATGTCAAAGCATAAATGTTACGAAACAAAAAATAATCGTAAAAGAATGCAGCTATAGAAAAGCGGAAGTCACGTACTTCCGCTTTTTTTTGTATATTTATGCCTAATAATGTGCCAATAAATGACTCGTTTCGTTAAATATACCGATTTATCCGGGAATATTTAGCGTAGATGTTTGGTGCATGTACATTGACATATTGCCCACCAATAAAAGAAAAATCGCTTATGAAACAAAAGAAAATGCTAACCCTCACTCTTTCACAACTGAAACAACTATACCAACAGGAGTTACCGGAACTCTGCCAACTGGCCGGTCAAAGTATTAACGATAAAGACTTTAGAAACAGCCTCGAAAGATTCCTGTCACTCCATCCGCAAGCTGAAAGCAACCCGGGTAAGCAAATTCGACTCCTTATCAATTACGACGGAACAAATATCCACGAACTCTCCACAGGACAGGACATGCCTGTACAGACTCTTTCAGTACTCCACCAGTTTCTCATCGGGCAACTGGAAAATACAGATCTGGCAACAGACTTATTCATAGACTTATTCTATCTCTTCAAAAGCCTGGATACCCCCGAAATGCCCCTCCCCTCTCCACAACGGATAAAAAGCCGTACCGAACGCTGGGCCACCGGACTGGATGAAGAAGTCATGGAACTCCGTGCACAAAACAAAGAACGAATGCTGCACGTACTGATACAGAAGATTGAAAACCGTAAATCCGGTTCCACCCGTTTCAAATTTGACGAAGGACTGAGCTATGACGAGAAGTATCAACTCGTCAGCCAATGGTGGAACGACTTCCGTTTTCACTTGTCAATGGCCATAAAAAGCCCTTCCGAATTAAACCGTCTACTGGGAAATTCACTTTCCAGCGAAACGATGTATCTGCTTTCTCGTGCACGTAAAAAAGGGATGCCCTTCTTTGCTACTCCTTATTACCTGTCACTACTTGATATTACCGGAGACGGATACAATGACGAAGCAATCCGCAGTTATATTCTTTATTCCCCCCGTCTGGTAGAGACATATGGCAATATCCGTGCCTGGGAAAAAGAAGACATAGTAGAAGCCGGAAAGCCCAATGCAGCCGGATGGTTACTTCCAGACGGGCACAATATTCATCGCCGTTATCCGGAAGTTGCTATCCTGATACCGGATACCATGGGACGGGCTTGTGGCGGATTGTGTGCTTCTTGCCAGCGTATGTACGATTTCCAAAGCGAGCGTCTGAATTTTGAATTCGACAGCCTGCGCCCCAAAGAATCCTGGGATAAAAAGCTACGCCGCCTGATGAGTTATTTCGAAGAAGACACACAACTGCGTGATATCCTTATCACAGGTGGAGATGCACTAATGAGCCAAAACAAAACATTACGAAACATTCTGGAAGCTGTATACCGGATGGCCGCCCGTAAACGGAAAGCTAATCAGGAACGTCCGGAGGGAGAAAAGTATGCCGAACTACAACGTGTACGTCTCGGTTCGCGTTTGCCAGCCTATCTTCCGATGCGTATCAATGACGAGCTCGTTGAGATTCTTCGTGAGTTTAAAGAAAAGGCTTCAGCTATTGACGTGAAGCAATTCATCATCCAAACCCACTTCCAGACACCATTGGAGGTCACTCCGGAAGCACGGGAAGCCATCAGCAAGATACTTTCTGCCGGGTGGCTTATCACCAACCAGTTAGTTTATACCGTAGCAGCTTCCCGGCGAGGACATACAACAAAGCTGCGTCAGATACTCAACTCCCTTGGAGTCGTTTGTTATTATACCTTCTCAGTGAAAGGCTTCAATGAAAACTACGCTGTATTTACCCCCAACAGCCGCTCCTTGCAGGAACAGCATGAAGAAAAGATATATGGTCAGCTGACACCGGAGCAAGCTACAGAACTCTACACCCTACTCGAAAAAGGAGAAGATACAGCAACTCGTATCCGTCGCTTCATGAGGAAACACCACCTGCCTTTCCTGGCTACCGACCGAAGTGTACTCAACCTCCCTGCCATAGGCAAGAGTATGACGTTCAACATGGTAGGTCTTACTGAAGACGGAAAACGTATTCTCCGCTTCGACCATGACCGCACACGCCACCATAGTCCGATCATCGATAAAATGGGAGAAATTTATATTGTAGAAAATAAATCGCTTGCCGCTTATCTGAGACAATTGGGTAAGATGGGAGAAGATCCCGAAGACTACGCCAGCATATGGAGCTACACAGAAGGTGAAACAGAGCCCCGGTTTAGTTTATACGAATATCCGGAGTTTGAGTTTCAAACCACTGACAAAATGAGTAATCTGGAAGTAGAAGGATAAGCTATCCAACTAACAAAAAACCTCCGGAGCAATGGGCTCCGAAGGCTATCCTATAAATGGCAATATCCTTTCATAGTCATAAAAACCAACTTACCAATTACGTCCGGTATCCCACCAAAGACGCGTACCTCCATTGTCTTCTCCGCCCAACGCATCCACTAACTTACGGTATTGTTCTCCGTCCTCCGTCTCTAATGAACCGGGAAAGTTCAGACGACGAACCATTGTTTCCGTATCAATACAATGATTCCGGCTATTATTAAATCTTACAGGGAAAAGACGCGGATAACCTGTCCGACGCTGTTCTGCCCATGCCTCACAACCTTCGGGAAACATAGCCAACCATTTCTGAGTAATAATCTTTTCCAGTTTAACCTCCCGATCTGCACTTTCTATCCAGCGTGGAGACACCTGACAACGAGCCTTTATATTATTATCGGGATCATACGTATCAACAAAATCAGCAGCCCGATTATCGCTGCTCAGATAATCGTCTGTCGCTGTCAGATTGTACTGGCGAAAAGAGGAAGCCACTCCTTGCTTATAGCATTCTCCCGCATCCTCTGATGTCCAACTCCGCAATGCCGCCTCCGCACGAAGAAACCACACCTCGGCGGCAGTCATCAAAACCGCATCTGTAGACTGATCTACCGTCAGCTTCGACAAAGTGTTGTAACGATTGTGGGCAAAACAAGTCCCCTGACGAATGCCGCGATACTCTCCCTTTAAATCCGGAGCCGTACAATGTTCAAAATAAAATTCCCGCCGGGGGTCACCGTAACCATTCATTATAGATTCTATAGAGGCATTCATATAAGTTTCATTCCACACACGATTGAGTTCACCAAGTGGATTGGAGTATCCACTACCGGTAGAGACAGACGCCAATTCAGTAGCATACTCGAAAACACCATACGCATTATCTAAAGCTTTCAAGAACTCCGAGCGGGCTTTCAACGGACTCACCACAGCTAAACGCATGGCAAGCCTCATCCGCAAAGAGTTGGCAAACTTAATCCAGGAGCTATATTTCCCATCAAGCAGAATATCAAAACGGGCAAACTCTGCAGCTTCCGGCATTCGTTCTATGTAATCAGAAAGAACGGTAACCGCCGTATCCAGTTCATGGAAGAACTCATCATATACTTCCTCCTGCGTATCGGGCTGATAATTGTTTTCCGAATTCGCAAAATTGGTATATACTACAGGGCCATAATAATCTGTCACACGATGCATCACCTCTACTTTCAGAATCTTTGTAATGCCAAAGAATGCCGGCTGCCCTGTACGGGTATGGATTTCCGACTGATAAATCTGAGGAAAGATATAAGCATACGTATGTCCCCACATCGCACTATTCCAACCGTCCTGCATATTATAATCGGAATTATGGCTACCTCCATTCAGTGGCTTGGCATCGTGCATATATCCACAGAACATATCAGCATTAAGATTCTGCGTCAATTGAAAGGGCCAGTTCTTGCCTTTGCCATAATCATAATTAAAATAAATACCCTGCTGAATAATGCCCAGACGAATACCATGGTCATTGTTGTCCGCTTTCAAATCTTCATCGGTAATGCCTGCCAAATCGGTATTGTACTCTCTGAATTGGGAAGTACAGGATATCAGTATCGACCCTATAAACAAAGACAGAAGAATCATATTCTTTTTCATCATTTCACCCCTCCCCCGCTTTAAAATTCACATTTAATACTGAATCCCCAACTACGTGTCGTGGGCATTCCATAGACTTCGATTCCCTGGTTATCATTTCCGGTAGAAAGTACCAGATCGGGATCAAAAGGCGCTTTCTTGTAAATGAAAAACAGATTGCGTCCTACAAAAGAGAGCTGTATATCTTTGAAAACCTTCGTTTTAGCTATCCAGTCGGCAGGCAACTGATAGTTTAGAGAAAGTTCTCGCAGACGCACGTTTGTGGCATCATACATATAGTATTCCGTCACACCCGCACGTCCGCCAACTACGTTCTTATAGAAACCCTTTACATTCTCTACACGATGTCCCTCCAACATGATATATCCATCGTCCCTGGCGTCGGCCGTAGTTTTGGAAACTCCATACATATCCATATCGGCCTGGGTTTGTGAAAGAATATCTCCACCATACCGACAGTCTATCAAAAAATAAAGGCTGACCCCTTTGTAAGAAAGAGTATGGCTCCATCCCATCGAAAAGAGAGGATTGGCATTGCCTACCTTCACCGTATTTCCGTCTCCCTCAACCTGAGGCAATCCTTTATTTTCGCCCCCGGCCTCGTAAACGATATTTCCACTGCCATCACGAACAAAAGCTTTTCCGTAAATATCGCCGATAGAACCACCTTTCACTAACTTCATGGCATAACTCGACGAAAAACTGGTAGGACCGTAAACAAACTCTTTTAACTGTTCATGCAGTTCGATAATCCGGTTCTTATTGGAAGAAAAATTGAGTGTTGTTTTCCAGATGAAATCCCGCTTCATCACAGGTGCGGCATCCAGTGTCAGCTCCCAGCCCTCATTCTGTATATTACCGGCATTGACATACCGATAGGCATATTTATCTCCGGATAAAGCCGGTAGCTTGAAGAATTGATTGCGAGTATTGGTACGGTAATAAGTGGCATTAATGCCCAGACGATTACTAAGGAAACGCCACTCGGTACCTACTTCCACAGAGTATGTCATTTCAGGCTCCATCTCTTTAAAAGGAGCCGCATCACTGGCCTGCACTTCACCGCCGGCAGTAACGTGTGAAACCGGATTGGTGATAAACAGTGGGATATCATTACCCACTTTACTGTATGTACCGCGCACTTTACCAAAAGAAACCCATTCCGGCAAAGCTATCAGTTTATTCAGAATAAGAGAAGCACCAACAGAGGGATAGAAAAACCCCGTCCGCTCATGCCGGGTGTAAGCTAAAGTAGAAGCCCAGTCATTACGGGCGGTCACATCTACAAAAAGGCTCTCTCTGTATCCCACCTGTGCTGTAGCAAATACCGACTGCAACTGCCTGTGAGCATCAATCTTCTGATCGAGGCTGGCCGAACCGTTCATAATAATATTGGCCAGATTAAAGACATTGGGAAATTTCAAGGAAGCCGTCTTAGAGTCGTAACGGACAGAATTTACGATCTTGTCATTAATGCTGGCACCCATAGCGGCATCCAGTGAGATGTCACCCCACTTCTTCTTTGCCGTTGCCATCACATCTCCATAAAGCAGTACCTCCTGATAATCCATTTCAATATAGCGACCATTCACTCCCGCCAATGCCGGAGCTGTAGAAGCATAAAACTTCTGCCGCAATTTGTCATTTGCGTAATCCATAGTACCACGTGCCTGGATATCGAGCCAGTCATTCACCTTCACACGAGCCGACAAAGACGTAATGATTCTGGAACGGGTGTCTTTACTCTGGATACGATTGACAATCCAATAAGGGTTTTGCTCAAAATCTTCAAAAGACGTATGCCAATTCTGTACATTGAGCTTACGATCTTCATCATATACTTCAAAATGATCTTTATAATAAGACAGATCTTCGCCACGAGGAAAGCGATACAATCCCACCAGGGGATTCATATAAAAACCTCCGGTAACAGGTTTGTTCTTTACCACCTGGCGCATCACATTCACACTGCCATCCAGTTTCAACCGGCCATTGAACAAAGAGGAGGTTTCGCGGAAATTCAGATTGTGTTTGGAAAGCTGATTTTTATCTATAATGCCCCTTCCGCTGGTATTGGCATAAGAGAAATAATTTTGTAACTTCTCGTTTCCATGGCTCACAGATATAGAAGTAATGGAAGTAAAACCGGTACGAAAGAAATTCTTCAGGTTGTCCCGTTCCGGCAGTTCAGCCCTTGCTCCCCAGCTATCTACATCATCACTCACCCCATAGCGGTTTTGCATTTCAGGAAGACTAAAAGCATTATCAACGGTCAGGCTGGTAGAGAAAGATACTTTATGCACTCCGGACTCGCTCCCTTTTTTAGTGGTTATCAATATTACCCCATTAGCAGCCTGGCTACCATACAAAGCTGCAGCCGGAGCACCTTTCAGAATCGTTATACTCTCCACATCCTCAGGATTCAGATTAGAAATGCCGTCGCCTCCGTCACGATTGCCGGCATTGGCTGTACCTCCAATAGCCGAATAGGCTTGTTCGGAAGTAGAGTTGAGCATCGGAACACCATCTATTACATATAAAGGCTGATTATCACTGACTACAGAACGTATACCACGAATACTGACCTTAGCTGATGCACCCGGTCCTGAGGAATTCTTACTAATTTGTACACCTGCTGCTTTTCCTGCCAGTGCAGTAATCATATTAGGGTCTTTCACCCGGTTCAGTTCATCACTTTTGAGCTGCATAGCCGAATATGAGAGAGAAGATTCCTTCTTTTCAATGCCAAGTGCGGTGACAATAACAGGATCAAGCATCACGGCATCTTCTTTGAGTAGTATCTCAAATTCAGTTTGTCCCCGTACAGGCACTTCCTTAGTCTCACATCCCACAAAGGAAATTTGCAGAACAGCATCCTGTTCTACTACTAAAGAAAATTTACCCTCTGCATTAGTAATGGCTCCATCGGGCTCCCCTTTCACTTTTACAGTAGCTCCAATCAAAATTTCTCCTTTGGAATCGACGACGTGTCCTTTTATCTTTTTTCTTGAAGAAAACTGGTCTGTGTGTTTATCATATTCTATATTAATAGCATTACACTCTTCTATTCCCAAAGGAGGTAAGAGCATTAAAAATAGGTATAAAAGAGTCCTTTTAGTAAGTAACATGTTCATTTCAAATAGATTGTGCTTATACAAAAGTACACAATAAATTCTAAAAAAATATTTTTTAGGTAACGTTTAAATAAAAGAGTTCTCAGAAATAGGTATTATCACTATTTTTGTTGCAAATAAACTGTAAATATGGAAATAGAGATAGAAAATCATCCCCTGAAACCGTTTTTACCTCCGCATGCAAAATTGTTAATGCTGGGCAGTTTTCCGCCACAAAAGAAAAGATGGTCTATGGATTTTTATTATCCAAATTTAAACAATGATATGTGGAGAATTGTGGGACTCCTGTTCTTTGACAACAAAGATCATTTTCTGAATGAGTCAAAGAAAGCTTTTTGTCGTGAACAAATCATTGATTTTCTCAATAAAAAGGGGATTGCCTTATTCGATACAGCTTCTGCCATACGACGTTTGCAGGATAATGCTTCCGACAAATTCTTAGAGGTGATTCAGTCTACTGACATAGCTGCTATGCTCCGACAATTACCGGAATGCAAAGCCATCGTAACCACCGGGCAAAAGGCTACAGATACCCTCCGCATGCAATTCAATGTAGAGGAACCCAAAGTAGGCGACTTTTCTGAGTTTGTGTTTGAAAACCGCCCGATACGGCTCTACCGGATGCCCTCTTCTTCCCGTGCTTACCCATTAGCATTGGATAAGAAAGCAGCTGCTTACCGTATCATGTACCAAGATTTACAAATGCTTTAAAATAATAGAAATATGAAACCAATCTTTTTGCAATACCCAGCGTGTAGCACTTGCCAAAAGGCAAAAAAGTGGCTGACTGAAAATAATATTGAGTATACCAACCGTCTCATCGTAGAAAATAACCCCACCGTAGAAGAACTGAAAGCATGGATTCCACTTAGTGGGCTACCGGTAAAAAAGTTTTTCAACACCAGTGGCCTGGTCTATAAAGAGCTGAACCTCAAAGAAAAGCTTACCACGATGAGCGAAGAAGAACAGATAGCCCTGCTGGCTACCAATGGTAAACTGGTGAAACGCCCATTGGTGGTGACTGATCATTTTGTATTAGTAGGATTCAAACCCGACGAATGGGAAAAACTAAAATAGTTGAAAACTTCTTTGCAGAAATACTTGCAGATTCGGAAGATTATTCTACCTTTGCACCCGCAAACACGGGAGTAGCTCAGTTGGTAGAGCACCGGTCTCCAAAACCGGGTGTCGGGAGTTCGAGCCTCTCCTCCCGTGCAGATGAAAAATCCACTTAAATAATGTATTTAAGTGGATTTTTTCTTTAGAATTTAATATTCAGTGTTACTTCTTTATTTCCCACTAACCAGTCAGGCCCGTCTTCTACAAGACGTATTGCTTCTTTATCAGCAGAAGCACATAGACTATTCTTTATTTTTATATTCACCGGACGGCCCCTTTTATCCACACGGAAAGTCAGTACCACTTCCCCTTTTACCTTTGCGCATTCTTCATCTGTTGGACGAATCCTATTCTTTTTCAGGTACTTCTTATATGCTTTGAACCCTATCACAGGAACAGGCTCCGGTATGGTCAATGGCTCAACGCGTACTACCGAACCTGTAAAATCCTTTTTCCTTTCAGTACCATAGCCCACTACCACTACTTCGTTTAATGCCTCTTTGCTCTCATTCATGGCAATCAACATTTCTTTGCCGGTATCTGCAGGAAGAGTTATCGGTTCATAGCCGATATAGTTGGCCGCAATCTCTTTGTTTCCGTCTGCATCTAATGTAAAGTTTCCATTTACATCCGAAACCGTACCCTTACCGGTTCCTTTTACAAGAATATTAGCTCCCATAAGAGGTTCTCCGTTTTCATCAGTCACACGTCCTTTTATCCCACCGACCTTTAGGCCTTCTACCCTATCCTGCAACTTCCGGGCAAGATTATTATCGCCTGCAGCGATTGTAGTATCAGCCAGTTTTAATTCTTCTGAAAGGGCCACACTCATCTCTACTTCTGCCGCAGATTGCTCTTTCACTTCGGGAGCAATGGTTTTGGCAGTAACAGCTGGTTTCACTTTTCGTTCCTGACTGATGAGTGGTCTCATCGAATCCTTTTTCAGTGTCTTCGCCAACTTCACTTCTGCCTCAGCAGGTATCTGTGAAGGCGTTTGCAAAATAGTATCCCGTTGCAATTGTTCCAGAGCCATGAGAGTTTCTTCCGGTAATTTATCTTTTTGGAACAGGAAATAACCACCCAAACAAACACCTAACAGGAGACTGGCAGCCACACTCCAGGCAAAAACATGATTCTGCTTCCTTTTCACCCTCATTGTAATCCGGCGGCGAAGTAACTCTATCTGTTGCTCCTGACTTTCCCCTGCGCCGTCGTAACCATCCATAGCGTCGGCAAGAAAAGGATCTCGCATCGCTTCCTTTTGCAGGCGATGAGCTTCTTTTCCTTTGCGGATTCCTCGTATGTAGTCTAATAGCTTCATTGGGTCTGGTTCTTTATACAAATCTTTAAATTACGTTTTCCATTCTGGATATAGCTTTTCACGTTATTCAGTGTAAAGCCTGTTTGCTCTACAATATCGGCATAAGACATTTCTTCCATAAAAAAATGCATGATGCTGATACGCTGAAATTCGGGAAGCTTTTCAAGACAATGCTTCAGGGCATTTAGTTGTTCTTCCGAAGTATCTTCTTCAGATAAAAGATGCAGAAATTCATCAGATTCCACAAGGTTAATCGTATAATCGAGAGGAATTTCTTTATTTTCTTTTCTCAGTATCTGTAGACAGTGGTTCTTTGCTACCCGATATAGCCAGGGTTTGAAAACCTTTATTTCATAATGGGGTACTTTGGGAAGCAGATCTTCAAAAAGTTGCATTACTGCATCCTGTGCACGTGCTTCGTCGGTCAGATACTTGAGACAAAGACCATATAATAACGGAATATATCGGTTGTAAAGTTCACCAAAATATTCTGTTTTACCAGACGTGGCGTACTGATGTAATAGCTCTTCGTCGGTCAGCTTTAATATGTTCTTTTCAAAAAACAGGACTTCTTTTTGGGCAAAGTTAAAAAAAATAAGTAAACGTAGGGATATATGGAAGGATTAAGTAATCAATCCACCACAGAGCACACTGAGTAATTGCATAGTTCATTTTAAATAATTAAGCCCCTGCATACTCTGCAGTGAAATACAAAAAAGGCTACCGAAATATCCGATAGCCTTCTTACCCTGTTCGTTATCCTTTTACCAAACAATCACCTTTTCTGTTATTGTTTCATTAGCTAATGTAATCTTTACAAGATAAATCCCCTTCGGCAGATTTACAGTTGTATTATTCAATGATACTGATTCTGAATATACATTACCTCCATCCATGGAATAAACATTGATTATACCGTTCAAATCACTGGCAGCAGTAATACGGATGGCGTCTCCCTCGCTCATAACTTTTACAGAGGCCTTCTCCGGTTCGTTTGTTATTCCGGTTCCTGCACCAAAAATAGCAAATGGGCCACCTACTTTAGCATTATCAACCGCTTGTACTCCCCATGTATACTCGCCAGTCAGTCCTGTTACCTTATATAACACTCTCTTGCTGATTAATCCGGAAACTTCGGCTACTTTCAACCGTCCGGTAGTAATATCAGCCGGTATTGTCATTCTGATAACATCTCCCTGCTTGATATACAAATTATATTTCAGAGCACTGGCCGGAGTTACATCATCAGCCGGGGCATCCCATGAGAACATTACAATGCCACTGGAACCCGACACTGCTTTCAAATTGGTAGGTGCACCGGGAGCCTTATTTGCAGTAATTCCTTCGCCTAAATTATTCTTCATCAGGCGGGTATGTGATCCTCCCGCATCGCCATAACCCACAAGAAATGCATCCAAATTACCATCATTGTCAAAATCTACCAGATTGGCTGTTCCACCCCTTTGTGCTTTTGCACCAGCATACACTAACGGAGAAGCAGTAAACATAGGAGCATCCAGTTTGCCTCCATTGTTCAAATAAACCATATCAGTCTCCTCTGTAGCATTCATATACAAGATATCGCTAAAACCGTCATTGTTAACATCGCCTGCATCGACTGAAAGCGCCTGTCTGCTATTTGGCAACCCCGTTGTAGCAGCACCATATTTGGTAAATCCTCCTACTGAATTGATATACACGTCACCGCGCCAGTTCCAACTCACCGCTTCGTCCCATCTAACTCCGGGAACCATAAAATCCTGTTTTCCATCATTGTTATAATCAATCCAGACAGGATTGCCTTCTTCTATACCTTCAAATTCAATGGGTTCGGCAAAAGTTCCATCACCATTGTTTTTGTAGACTGCACCATTATAACTGCCATGATAACCATAGTCGGCATCATACTTGTCAACGTCAATTCCTTCACCCGAAACAATCAGATCCAAGAATCCGTCACCATCATAGTCAGCCCAGGCAGCCCCACCACCAGATAACTGAACAAAGGGCTTAGCCGTACTGCTACCCATTTTGTTTTTTACCGGCTTGTCAATACGTTCAAAATTCTCCCCATTTACATTTCTGTATAAGTATGAGATTCCGGTATTCTTGTCACCTTCGTTTGTACGCCCCTGAATATAAAGATCCGTCCAGCCGTCACCGTCATAATCAGCAGCTACTACATATCGGTTAGAACGATTTTCCTTTCCGTTATTAATCAAAGGGAATAGCCCTGTAAATACCTCTTCAAAACCGGCATCTCCTCCTTTATTTTTCCATAAACCAGCATAGTATTCTCCATTACTTTTCTTTCCGGCCAGAAACAAATCCAGATTTCCATCATTATTATAGTCGAACCAGGTGGCACTGGATGTCCTCAAACCCGGAAAATTATGCGCAACTTGCTCAAATTGCTTTCCGTCTTTATTTTTATAAAGTAATGTTTGCTCTCCTTGTGAAGTAACACCGGCTATAATCACATCCAGAAAACCATCGTTGTTATAATCTCCCCAGGCAGCAGCAGCTTCATACGCCATAGGAATACTCTCTGTTCCACCGTCTACTACAACAGGATTAATGATCTCAGAAAATGAAGCATGTTTCACCTGAGCAAAAGCAGAGGTACAGGCAAGTCCGACCAACGCACATGTGCATCTAAAAATTTCTACGTTTTTCATAATACATTTGTTTTTCATTAATAGATAAAAGTTGTCGAGGCCAATGCAGCTTCTGTCTTCACAGAAACTACATATACTCCTCTATTGAAGCCCGAAAGATCTATCTGCTCAGAATAAGAACCATCCTTAAAATTCTTCGCAAATAAAACCTGTCCGGAGATATTGTTTATTTTCACTGCCTCAATTATTTTCTTTGTCTTTACATGAAGCGTATCGGATTCTTTCTCTACATACACAGTGAGAGGATTCTCCTGATTGACCTTTGCAATACCCGAACCGGAGGAATGGAGCAAGCGAATGGCAAAACCGCCTCCTTTGGCCATGTTGATAGAAAGTTTAGTATCTTTAGTGATTTCCATCTTTTCACAAACATACTCTTTGGGCTGTTCACCCGATGCAGGAGCATCCTTAAAGATGTCAGCCTGATAAGAGGCACCAGCTTCCAGAAAACTGAAATCAATTTCTACCGTTCTTGGAGTCCAATCGGTCATACCACCTACATACCAGTCTTTTCCCTTTTGTTTAGCCATCAGAATATAATCTCCCAATTTGGCATCCAATGGTACTGTTTTATCCCAGATTGTAGGAACTGTTGACAAGAAACTAAGTATATCCGGATATTTATTGTATTCTGTTGGAGAGTCACATAAGTATCCCACCCACTGGTCATAGATGACATACATTGACAGTTCGTGAGCCCTGGTACCCATACTCATAGGTGGAGTGTTGTCCTTGTCAATGGGTTTGAACTCCTCCTGAGTTACATTTCTCATAGACCCCGGAGTATAATCTTCGGGACCAGCCAATGAACGTATAAAAGGAAATTGTGTATGATATTCAGGCGTCAGAGTGCTTTCCCAGAAATTACACTCAGCACCACGGACAGCCTCAAAATTCAGGATGTTGGGATAAGTACGATTGATCCCGGTTGGAACCGAACAACCATGGAACAGGGCAACCATTTGATTGTCTGCCAGGCGTTGTGCAAACTCCCGTCCCCAACGCATAGCAATCTGATCACTGCGTTCAAAGAAATCGATCTTTGCTCCGGAAACACCATAGTCTTTCATCTTCTTAATCCAGTCCTGCGGATTCTCTCTAACACAACTTGCCCATGTCCAAACCAAAATTTTCACATTCTTCTGTTTTGCATAAAGGCATAATGTACGTATATAATCTTCAGACCAACCGGCATCAAGTGTCATATATTCAATACAATGCTGAGAAGCCCAATCAACATAATATTTATATAATTGAAAAGACAGATTCTTATTTCCTGATGGAAAATCGACTCCTTCTAAAACGGCTTTGTGCCACCATTCCCAAGCACTTTTACCCGGCTGTATCCAAGAAGTATCCGTCAAACGGCAAGGTTCTGCCAACATATACACCAATTCATTGTTAAGCAGAGATTTGTCATCATCAGAAACAATAATAACTCTCCAGGGGAATGTGCGGCTTCCTTCTGTTTTTGCAATATAGTTTTCTCTTGAAATAACCAGATGATTAGAATACCAGTAGCTGGAATTTGAAGGATCAGAATCCATAACTTCTTTAGGGTATTGAGCCCACTTTCCACGCATAGAATTCACGCCGTTTTGCTCCATATACAATCCTGGATAATCATATGTATCAGATTCCGTTACAACAATCTTGTAAGGAGTATCAGGATACGAAAACAGTACGGGAGAAACAGAAAAGCGATTGTTAGTGATATCAGTCGGTTCATTATAAGTTTTATAGAGCCGTTCAAAATTTCTATATCCCTGATGAATCTGGTGTACTTTCCCCTGCTGGTCTTTTTCTCCGGAATAATTAGTATCACACTCCGGGAAATAGATTGTCGGGGTTGAAGTAAAATTGAACACAGCATCTTCACTATTGATAATAATCTCTCCGTCCAGACGGGTGATAAAGCGATACGCTATTCCCTCATCGTAAGCTCTCACCAAAAGGTCATAGTTTTCATTAAATGATATTAACAGCTCATTATAAGCCTCTCTCAGAGTTTTATTTTTTCCGGCTACAACATCAATTGTTTGATCCACATGATTGGTCGTTGTACTTTTTACCGTTCCTCCTCCCACAATTGTCCCGTTAGAAAGATTCAATCCTATGGATGAGGGAGCGATCAACTGCTTATCGCCATGCCATACCTCATAGGTCGTACCATTATCTACCCGTAGCTTTATTTTCAACGTGCCGTTAGGCGAGGTCGTTTCATATTCTTCTGCCTGCACACCGAAGGTGCAAAAGAACAAAAACAATAAAGATAAAATTGATTTTCTATTCATACTATTTTGTGCATTAAATGGTCATTAATTATAGATTTAATATCCCGGATTCTGATCTTCTTCACTGATATCATCATTGTTTTTAATCTCTGTATCCGGTATAGGATAGCGCATGTGGAAATCTTTGATCGTTCCCGACTTCTTAGCCCAGGAATTACGTTCTTTTATCAACTCTACAAATTTACCGGTACGAATCAAATCCATACGTCTCCAACCTTCAAAGCAAAGTTCACGGATGCGTTCATTCATAATTTGTGTACGGAATTCATCCTGACCATAATTCCAGGCCATTTCATTAGGCAGGGTCCCACCCCAGGCACGGGCTCGTACCTGATTTACAATCGTATTTGCCTGTCCGGTTTCTCCAAGTTCATTTAGACATTCGGCATAACACAACAGAACATCAGCATAACGCAACACAATAAAATTCTTGCCGGAATACCATTCGTTAGCCAAATTCCCGTTGAACTGGTCCGTACGTTCGTCTTCATACTTCTTGATATGTGGATCTAATTCGTCAGCTCCCCACGAAACCTCAGTAGGTGTAATGCCCAGATAGGTAAAATCATAGCGTATACTTTCATCTCTGCGCAAATCACCTTCTTCCCAAATACCTCCTTCGGATTTTGATTTATAAGCATATTCTGTAGGTAATGCCACATCATAGCCGGCAAAATAACAACCCTCACCAAATGTAGCAACTACTGTACGAGACCCCATATCAAACTGCCAATGATTAATACGGTTCACATTGTCATAATCTAACTCAAAGATCGATTCAGGTGAATTGAACTCTAATTTCTCATCGAAAAGATTTGCAAAATCAGGATCTAACTGATAACGGTTCATCATTGCTTCAAAACTCTCTTTCGCCAGTTTGAAATCTCTCATTCCTGTCTCTTGGGGAACTGACATGTACGCTTTACCCAACATGGCATAGGCTGCACCGGAAGTCGCACGTGTTTTATCACCGGATTCTGTATACTTTTCTTTCAAAGATGTTGAAGCAAACGTAAAATCATCAAAGATTTGCTTCCAGACCTTTTCCAATGGTTGGCGGGCTGAATTTTCCATCTTTGCAATATCAACTACCGGAATTTCTCCCCAATACATAGTAAGTTCCATCATCACCATAGCCCGTATGAAACAAGCCTCACCCTTCAGACGTTTAATTCTGTCTAAAGTATCTTCATCCTGAGTTGTTTCGGACAATACATCAAGCGCATAAATCGCATTAGCGGCAGAAATAACAATCGGCCATCTTCTTGACCACATTTTATCTACCTGTGTAGACATCGAATTGAGCAAACCGTTGTAAAGATCCAGACTTGCCTGTGCAGCATCATCCATCTGCACGATACCCTGCTTGCTCTCATCCAAGCCTAAAAGTGAGAAAGTCAGTCCTTCGCGCCCGGATTTCGAGTCACGAAATGCAGTATACAAACCATCTACAGTTGGTGCTATATTTTCCAGATTAGAAAAAGCCTCCTGTTCTGTCAAGGATGTTTTAGGCTCCTGATTCAGGAAATCGGAACAAGAAAATATTGTTAAAGAACCTGCCAATATACAGGCCGTTGCCAATTTATTTATTTTTATTACGTTTTTCATAACTAAACTATATTTTAAATACCTGTGTGAAGACTATTTACAATGAAACACTCAAGCCAAAAACAAACATTCTTGTAGGAGGATACCAATCTCCGGTTTCCGGATCATAGCCTTTATAAGAGGTCCAGCAGAACACATTGGAAATGGTTGAATAAACCCGTAAATTTCCAATCTTCATCTTTTCCACGATTGGCTTAGGGAATGTATATGCTAAACTCAATGTAGACAAACGTAAGTATGAAGCATTCTGTACGGAGAAATCCATCTGACTGGCGGAGAATGTGTTATAGTACATTGTTTCGGTATCCGTAGGATCATTATAGATAGGACGGGGGAATTTTGCATCTGTGTTTTCCGGACTCCAACGATCAACCAAATCAACAGAAGCAACTCCTGTACCCCGGCTTGTGATTAATGATTCATAATAAGGACTTAGTTTCTTGGCTCCGTAAGAGTAGTTGAAGACAGCATTTAGCGTAATTCCTTTATAAGATAAGTCTGTAGAGAAACCGCCATAAAACTTAGGATCAGGAGAACCTACAATCACACGGTCTTTATCATCAATCACTTTATCATCATTCACATCCAGCGGATAGAGATCTCCGGGATTAACCTGGCGTCCTGAGAAATCAATATTCTTCAAACGATCCATGTCTATTACTTGAGCAATACCACCGGTTCTCCAGATGTAGATTGTATTACGGGATTCACCCAGGAACAGATTGCCCTCTTTCTGCATGTTACGATTATCATCAATTTTGTAAATAGCATCATTATTTCCGTAAAGCTGTGTAACCTTGTTCTTATCAGCAGAAATATTTGCTGAAAAATTCCACAAGAAATCTCTGGTTTCAATCAATTTGGCATTCATAGAAAACTCAATACCTTTATTTTCAATAGCTCCGATATTTTCTACTGCTGAGCTAAAGCCGGAAGTTAATGGCAAGGAACGTGTCATCAGCAAATCCTTATTCTTTATAAGGAATGCATCCAATGATGCAGTAATACGTCCGTTCAGGAATCCCATATCCACTCCCACATTAAACTGCCTCTGAGATTCCCAGGTAATATCTTTTGTTCCCCGGCGCCCTTTAGGTACATAAGTTACTTTTCCATCTTCTAATTTGGCATCATAAAGTGTATAAAATGCAAAATCATCAATATTCTGATTACCTACCAAACCGTATCCTAAACGTAGTTTCAACTGGCTAAGCACATCTTGTTCTTTCATAAAGTTCTCCTCTGCTATATTCCATGCTGCAGAGAAAGAAGGGAACAGCCCCCAGCGTTTACCTTCGGCAAACTTAGAAGAACCGTCATAACGGGCTGTTGCAGTCAGATAATACTTACTTGCATAATTATAATTGGCACGCACTACATATGACATCAAGGTAGATGTAACAAAGTCAGATCCGATAGAACGTTCGTCTGTTTTATAGGAAGATCCTATATTATAATAAGAGAACTTATCAGTACCAAAACCTTTACCGGTTGCATACGTATAATCACGATTCGTTTGAGTAGCACTGGTACTAAAGAGAGCATTAATCTTATGTTCGCCAAATGCACGGTCATAAGAGATAGAGTTATCCCATTGCCAAGTCATTCTTTGGTCACGTGTATGTTCGGCCTGACCATCTTGTGAATAACGAATAGATTCCTGAATATCCTTCGGAGTGTATTTGAAACGATCCTCCTGGAAATAGTCAATGGAGAATGAGGTACGAATATTCAGCCCTTTAATAGGATTGATATTCAAAAAATTAGTAGAAGATAACCGATTACGTCTACGGTTATTTTCTATTTTTAAGGTACGAATCGGATTGAAGTAATTGTCATCCTGTACTCCACCATAGTTCAATGTATAAATCTCAGAATTAATAGGTAACATCGGATTCGCACCACGAGCTTTGTCATAAACACCATCATCTGAGAAAATATCAGAATCAGTATGTGTAAATGCTGTATTGGTACCAACTTTTAACCAGGATTTTATCGCATAATCCGAATTTATACGTCCGCTATATCTTTTATCTCCAAGATTTTCAACCATTCCGGTTTTATTAGAATAGCCTAAACTAAAATAATAAGCACCTTTTTCGGAAGCTCCGCTAAAACTCAATGCATGATTTTGTTCTACACCAGTACGGGTCACTGCATCCAGCCAATTATAATTATCATTATTATTATAAGCATCAAACTCATATTGAGCAAAAACATATCCTCCTGATCCGTCTTTTGAATAAGGTTTCATAACCCGGTTATTCAGAAATGCATTGATTTCATCTTCAGTTGCTCCCGGATGACGTGCGGTAAAGGAGTTCATCGCTGCATCTTTTCTCAACTCAAAAAGGTCTTTTGTTCCCATTGTCTTGGGAAGTTTAGCATCCGTCTGGAAACCGACCCAACCATCATAAGTAACTTTTCCGATACCGTTTTTACCTTTTTTAGTTGTAACTAAAATCACACCATTGGAAGCACGGGAACCATACAGGGCTGTAGCAGATGCATCTTTCAATACTTCGATAGAAGCAACATCATTCAAGTTGACTGAATTAAACCCACCTCCGAAGTTATCCATAACCTGACCATCTATTACATAGATAGGGTCAGTACTTCCGTTAATAGTATTAATACCACGGATTTTAATCGTTGCGTCATCACCAGGTTTAGCAGCATTGGAAATAAACACACCAGCAACACGACCTTGCAATGCCTGATTAATGTTAGTAACCGGCTTCTCCTCCAGTACTTTGGCACTTACACTTGAGACAGCACCTGTCAAATCACTCTTCTTCAGAATAGTACCAACAACTACTACTTCTTCCAAATCCTGAGCATCTGCTTTCAAAGACACATTTATCAATGATCTGTTTTTTACAGCAACCTCTTTCGTTTCATATCCAAGATAACTGAACACCAATGTAGCATCAGATGCTACGGAAAGAGAATACTTTCCATCCAAATCTGTAATAGTACCTTGGGTAGTACCTTTTACAGAGACACTTGCTCCCATCAGTACTTCAGAATCAGGAAATCCTGTAACAGTCCCTTCAACTGTCACTTTTTGAGCAGCTAATAGAGTACAACAAAATAACAGGGAGAAAAACCAAATTAATCTGTTTCTTTTCATAATACATTAAGATTAATAATTAAATGAATTTTATATTAATATCCTGTCATCGGCTACAAAACAAATACATAGCCAATATATAGAATTAGATCAGGCTGTTATCAAATCGTAGTCTTATACTTCGCTGTTTTTCAATAAACTATTGATAACATAAAATCTATTTCACATATGCAAAATTAGGCGAACGCATAGGAGTACACAATGGAGAAATATACTATAAACATGGACAATCTTACGATAAATAAAAAAAGAAAGTATAAGTATTCTCAACTCTATAAATAGATGTAATATATGGGCTCATCAATCATTCGCGTCCATCCAAGAAATCTTTTTTAGAAATAAATTAAAAAAAAGAAGAAGACATTTATGGAATCTTTCCACTAATCGCATCTATAGAGTAAAACATCGGATTTATGTATCACATTAAAACAATAAAATGTATGAAAACAAATCAATTAAAAGCAATGATGCTGGGATTGCTGATAGCAGTCATTTCTTTGGGAACAGTAAATGCACAGGTACTTATAGTAAAAGGTAAAGTGACCGATGCTGCAGACGGTTTTGGCATTACAGGATGCACAGTACTGGTAAAAGGAACTACGCGTAGTACAATAACCAATGTAGACGGTGAATATACAATCCGTGCCAACAAAGGTGAAAAGCTGATATTCTCCTACATTGGTTATGAAACACAAACAGTGAAAGTGACTTCTGAACGGCTGAATATCACCATGCAGGCAAATAGCCAAATACTTGAAGAGTGTGTAGTGGTAGGTTATGGCATGCAGAAACAGGTAAGCATGTGTGGTGCTGTATCAAACATTATGCCTGGAATAATGACAAGAAGGGCCTATGCTGCCTACGATATGAATACGGAAGAATATAAAAACATTGAAGAAAACGGTTTCAAGAAGGTAAACGAAAATCCATTATCAACTTTTTCTATCGATGTAGATGCCGCCTCTTACAGTAATATGCGCCGTTATCTAAACAGAGGTGAACTACCGCCTGCTGATGCTATCCGCACAGAAGAGTTAATAAACTATTTCTCGTATAATTATCCCCAACCTACGGGCAAAGATCCGGTAAAAATCACTACTGAGATAGGTTCTTGTCCATGGAATAAAAATCACCGCTTAGTACGCATCGGGTTAAAAGCTAAAGAAATTCCTACCGAAAAGCTTCCGGTATCCAATCTCGTTTTCTTAATTGATGTATCGGGATCCATGTACGGGCCACAGCATCTGGGATTAGTTCAGTCTTCCCTCAAACTATTAGTAAACAATTTGCGCGATGCAGATAGAGTGGCTATCGTTGTTTATTCCGGTTCAGCAGGAGAGCGTTTGCCGTCAACCAGCGGAAGTGATAAGCAAAAAATCCGTGAAGCGATTGACGAATTGACTGCCGGAGGTTCTACAGCCGGAGGCGAAGGCATAAAACTTGCGTATAAAATTGCGAAAAAGAATTTTGTGAAGGGAGGAAACAATCGTATTATACTTTGTACGGACGGCGATTTTAATGTAGGGGTATCGTCTAATGAAGGTCTGGAAAATCTGATTGAACAGGAAAGAAAAAGTGGTGTATACCTTACTGTTTTAGGTTACGGCATGGGTAATTATAAAGATAGCAAAATGCAGATACTTGCTGAAAAAGGAAATGGGAATCATGCCTATATTGATAATCTGCAAGAAGCCAACAGAGTATTGGTAAATGAGTTTGGAGCTACTATGCACACAGTAGCCAAAGATGTAAAATTACAAATAGAATTTAATCCATCTCAAGTGCAGGCATACCGCCTCATCGGTTACGAAAGCCGCCTGTTGAAAGATGAGGATTTTAATAATGACGCAAAAGATGCCGGTGAAATGGGAGCGGGACATACAGTAACTGCTTTTTATGAAGTAGTACCCGCAGGTGTGGAAAGTAATTTCGTGAACAAAGTGGATGATTTAAAATATCAGAAGAAGGTAAAACCTGCTCTCCAACCAACCACAGGTTCAAAAGAACTACTTACAGTAAAATTGCGCTATAAAGCACCGGACGAAGATATCAGCAAGAAATTAGAACTCCCACTTGTTGATAATAAAGGAAACAATGTATCCTCTGATTTCCGTTTTGCTGCGGCAGTAGCCATGTTCGGGCAGTTACTTCGCGATTCCGACTTTAAAGGAGATGCAACATATACACAAGTTATTGCAATGGTAAAAACAGCATTGGATAATGATGAAAGAGGGTATCGAAGGGAATTCCTCAGGCTGGTAGAAACAGCAGATGGATTGAAGCAATAAAATATCAATAAGAGCGAACGCAGATTAACGCTAATTTTCGCAAACTTAATCTTTGCGTAAATTAGCGTTAATCTGCGTTTCTAAAGTTACATATTAATAACTTTATGAGACTTTTAAGTCATCTACTTCCTTGTCAAATAAGCTCGTAACTACTACTCTGGATAGGCATATCAAGATTATGTAATACCTTTTCCAGAAGAATGCCTTCCCGATTATCGTACTCGTAACCAAATGTAGCACGGATACCCTGAAGGATAAATTGCGTAGCACGATCAAGAGCAATAGGCAGGCTGTCACCTTGTAATAAAGCTCCGGTAATAACACTGGTGAAAGTATCTCCCGTTCCCGGATAATGGGCTGGTAGATAAGGACAGGTTATTTTCCAAAAACGATTCCCGGAACGATTATAGGCATATACAGACGTCTTATGGATATCATTCAGCACAGGGACGCTCGTAATAATAACTACCTCCGGTCCCTGATCTGAAAGTTGACGGAGATAAGATTTCAGCTCTTCATCTGTATTCTGTTCTTTATATGGTAAATCGAGCAAATAAAATAATTCAGTAAGATTAGGAGTGATGACATCAGCTTTAGTTATCAGCTGGCGCATCTCCTTTATCATAGAATCATGAAAGTTTGCATACAGTTTACCATTGTCACCCAAAACAGGATCTACTACCACAAGACTTTCCGGTTGACGAAAATCGTCAATGAAGTCCGACACAATTTGTATCTGAAGCGGAGAGCCGAGATAGCCTGTATAAAAAGCATCAAACTGCATACCCAGTTTTTTCCATTCAGAAATAATCTTAGGCATCTCTTCCGTCAAATCAAGGAATGAGAAATTGGGATATTGCGTATGACTTGATAATACAGCCGTAGGCAACGGACATACCTGAAAACCCATAGACGAAAGAATGGGAATAACAATTGTAAGAGATACCCTTCCAACTCCCGAAAGGTCATGAACAGCAACTACTTTCTTTACTTTATTTGCATACATATATACTAATTTTTCAATGTGCTAATATGCCAATTGGCCAATTGGCCGCGCTATCAACAGACGATAAATCATCCCGCATGGCGTACTGGTACATTATTTAAGAATAACCAGTACATCTCTTGCCCCATGTGCTCCCATCACCAAAGCCTGCTCTATATCAGCTGTCTTGGAAGGACCGGAGATAAATGTACCGAATTCATATTTTTCATTTTTTACTATTTCATAAGCTTCATGCATATTGCTGACAATCCGGTTACGATCAAGAATTATCACCAATTTCTCTGCTATGAAGTAAAGAGCTTTATACTTTACTGTCTGGGGTATCCATACAGCAGCATTTTCAGCAACACCCAATTCTCCTGCTACTACGGCTACGTCCGTACCATCCAGATCTTGTGCACGATCTAATTCATCAGGATTGAATGTAGCACAAGTCACTTCATCTAAATCCGAAGCAATACGTGTAGCCTCAGGATAGGTCCGGCGGATGACAGCATTGACCTCTTCTTCCTTTCCCAGAAGCATCGCCTCACCACCTACTGCGCGAGTCATTTCACAAAATTCAGTTATCACATCAGGATAGACCGTTGTCTTTATTTGCCACTCCGGATAGTCAAAACGCTTTTGCGTATTCTTGCGAATATTGGCTAATATTTCTTCTCTACTACTCATTTCGTATCCTCCTTTCCTTGTACTTTATTCTTCTTCCACATCTCATTGAATGACTCACCGGCAAATTTCGGAAGTTCTCGCCCTTTCCCCCATGCATCGAGATCATTATACTTGATGAAACGTGGTAAATGATTGACCATCGGAGCTGCCCACAAAGCTGCATTAAACAACACAGGCCGATCCATCAATGCCTTCATTCCGCCAGACATGATCTTCTTTCCGGTATCTGCCTTTCCAATTTTATCGAGTATCTGACGCCATTTGTAAATTTGCTCGGCAAGGTCTACCTTTACCGGACAAACATCAGAACAAGACATACAGAGTGAACAGGCCGAAAGATTATCATAATACTTCTCCGGATTGTGTGCCATCCCCAAATTGATACCGATAGGACCGGGAATAAAATACGTATACGAATAACCACCGCTACGACGGTATACCGGACAGGTATTCATACAAGCACCACAACGAATACAGTTCAGTGTCTTGATATGATCGGGATGAGCAAGAATCTCACTACGTCCATTATCCACAATGATAATATGATATTCACCCCCTTCACGTGGTTTACGATAATGCGAAGTATAAGTAGTCACAGGCTGTCCGGTAGCCGAACGAGCCAATAACCGGGTAAATACTCCCAATGACTCCATATCAGGAACTATCTTTTCAAGACCGAATGCAGCAATATTCAGTGTAGGACAAGAGGTTCCCATATCGGCATTCCCCTCGTTAGTACACACCACAATGTCTCCGGTAGAAGCTACGGCAAAGTTGGCTCCTGTCATGGCAGCCTCTGCATTCAGAAATATATTCCGCAGATTCTTACGAGCAGCATGTGTCAGATAAGTAGGGTCAAAATTGCCTTTCTCCGTCCCCATCTCCTTCTCAAAGAGCTCACCTACCTGTTCACGTTTAATATGAATGGCAGGCAACACGATATGACTCGGTGGCAAATGCATCAATTGCAGAATACGTTCACCAAGATCGGATTCCACAACATCAATACCTCTCTCTATAAGGAAAGGGTTGAGTTCGCACTCTTCGGCAAGCATGGATTTACTTTTCACAAAACGGTGTACCCCATGACTATTAAGAATCTCATAAACAATAGCACAGTATTCATCGGCATCTTTCGCCCAATGAACGATAGCACCATTGGCAGTCGCATTCTTCTCAAACTCTACCAGAAGCTCGTCAAGGTGGCTGTTAGAATAAAGTTTCAGCTCACATGCCTTTTCCCGCAAATCTTCCCACTCAGGGACCTCTTTGCTCATTTTATCTCGTTTGGCACGAACCATCCAAAGGGTTTCATTGTGCCATGCTGCCATTACAGGATTCTCTAAGAATTTCTCGGCAGCCTTTGCATGTTTGGTACTCATAATTGCGACGCTAAGATTTCTACTATGTGAATGATTTTGACAGGCAGTTTATCACGTTCGATAACGCCTTGCATATGCATCAGACAAGAACTATCGGCTCCGGTGATGTATTCCGCTCCGGTTTCCATATGGTGCCTTATCTTATCACGACCCATACAGACAGATACGGCCTGTTCTTCGACAGCAAACATACCACCGAAACCACAGCATTCATCTACATGACTGGGCTCAAAGATTTCTATTCCTTCAACCAGCTGAAGGAGGTCGCGCAGTTTATTAAAGTAAGGAATATTCAGCTCGCTCGGAGCAGATAACATGAGTTCGCGCACACCGTGACAACTATTATGGATACTCACTTTATGCGGAAAACGGGCTTTCAGTTTTTCGGGCTTAATCACATCATGAATAAAAGCACAAAGATCATAAATCTTGCCAGCACTTTCGCATTGATGCCCTTCCTTAGCCAAGATACCCGGATGATTCAATTTGACAAAAGCCACACAACTCCCGGAAGGGCCCACAATGTAATCGTACTGTTTAAACAAGTCATCGAAACGAAGCGCCAGTTTAGAGGCTTCGTCCTCAAACCCCGCATTTGCCATCGGTTGCCCACAGCATGTCTGATCTAACGGATAATCAACATCTACCCCTAAACTCTTCAGAAGTTTATACGATGCTACCCCCACATCAGGATAAATAGCATTGATGTAGCAAGGAATAAATAAACCTACTTTCATAATTAGTTAGTTATTAGTTATGAGCTATGAGTTACGAGTCAGTAACTTGTAACTCATGGCTACTGAATATCTATCAGTTTGTGCGTTTGCAGGCTTAGTCTCCATTTGGGATGTCGCATCACGCAGTCCACCGTCAATGCGGTGTTACTACAAGAACAAGGTTGGAGGAAAAAATGTTCGGCGGGAAGCAACTCATAAACGTCAATATTTTGTCCTTCATAGACAACTTTCACTTCATCTATCTTGTTTAAGCTTAATTTTACACCCTGCTTGGGCGAACAGGTTATCCAGTCGATAGAAGCCGGCAACGGACGAGTACCATTCGTTTCAATACAAACGTACTTCCCTGCCTGATGTAAAAGATCAATAAAATTATCATCAATCCACAGAGAGGGTTCACCTCCGGTAAGTATCACCATAACAGCTGGATATTTTTTCACTTCAGCTATAATTTCTTCATCCGTCATCATCGTACCTTCTTCATGACGGGTGTCACAAAAGCTACACTTCAAATTGCATCCCGAGAAACGGACAAAAACAGCAGGGGTACCTGTATGATACCCCTCACCTTGCAGACTATAAAAAATTTCGTTAATCTTTCTCATAGATAGCCGTGTTTGATTCAGACTCCTGTACTTCTACTTTGAAACAATGCGGGACTTGTTCACAAACCCAACGGGCTATATTCTCAGCAGTAGTATTAAAAGGAAGCACTTCATTCAGATTCTGGTGATCCAGCTTTTCTTTTACAGCCTTCTTGATATGGCTAAAATCCACTACCATCCCATCGGCATTGAGTTCCGCAGAGCGGCAGTAGACTGTGATAACCCAATTGTGACCATGAAGATTTTCACATTTACTACTATATGAAAGGTTCAGGCTATGTGCAGCCGACACTTCCAGGCGTTTAATTACTGTATACATCGTCATATATATTTAAAAAGTCCTGCATCTAATGTCACCTCGATGCAAGGGCAAAGGTAATACAAAATCATATTTCCATTCTGCAAACATCGTTATTTTTTCTACATTTGCAGAATGAAAACTATCTGTATCATTTTAGGAACTGTATCATTGGCACTGGGCGTTCTGGGTATCTTTCTACCACTACTCCCTACAACCCCTTTCCTGTTACTTACTGCCGCACTCTATTTCAAAGGGTCGCCACGCTTGTATCAATGGTTACTGAATCAGAAACACCTCGGCCCTTATATTCGTAATTTTCGCGAAAACAAAGCAATACCGTTACGGGCAAAAATCATCTCATTACTACTAATGTGGGGCACTATGCTTTATTGCATCTTTTTCCTCATCCCATTGGTATGGGTTAAGATACTACTATTTCTGATTGCTTCAGGAGTTACCTATCATATACTTTCTTTCAAAACATTGAAGAAATGAGATAATCCGGTACGGGCATCAGCCAGTTTGTCTTCCCAATGTTTTACAGAGTTCTGCCCAATCACGTCCGATACAAATTTCACTGAAATAAAAGGAATCTCTTTGGAAGTACAAACAAACGCCTGCGCATAGGCTTCCATATCAACCACATCTCCTTCAATATCGGTCAATTCGGTAAGGAAACTATCACCGGTATTACAGGTAGCCGATTCAGTCCAATGACGACAGAAACCTTTCTGTTCAAGCAATGCAGAGGTATCCAACTCATAACTTAATCCCAATCCTGCAAGTTTATGCATATCCCTGTCGATGAAATGACGGCAAACAAATACATCTCCTACCCGATGATTGATTGTCCCTGCTGTACCCATATTTATCACAATATCCGGCTCTACCTGACGAATTGCTTCGGCCAGATGAAAAGCTGCTTTTACTTTACCAATACCGGTACGCACATAATACACTTCCACATCGGGCCATTTAATCTCTGCAAATTCGCCTTGTACGGCGTAGGTTACTAATATTTTCAACATATACTATATTTATTTTCTCTATTTTGTCACATAAAAGATACCGGAACCATGTGCTAAAGCAAATACATACTGATAAATAGCTTTCCACGCCTCATCACAAAAACCTTCGAGCTTAGCATAATCCGCATAAAACACTTGCCCTTCTCTCATCATCGGGCATTTTGTGAAATCCGGACCGGCATATTCTTTAGCCAGTTCTTCATTAAGAGTTGTTTTTAAAATTGTTATCTTACAACGTTTCATATTTGTTCTCGTTTACTATCGTATTCAATGAAAGAAAACAGCTCGTTATTTTCACAAAGATAGTGAAAATAAATTTCTTATTTTGATAATAATAATTTTATCAACCCAAAACAAACACTATAAGCAAAAATAATTTAGAGTACATCGGATAGCTGATATGATCATTCTTTTTATTGAAATCCCGGAATAAATACTCCATCTTATTGCAATGTATTTTCTTTTCGCTATATTTGCAGTGATACTTAAATAGAGTATCATTTTTATTCAGTTTAGTGTTCACCTAAAAGCTGCAATTTTTAAATGAATACACCTGAACTGAACAGGGATACGTATGTTGTTTTACAACGATATGCGCACCCGTTCAGTATAAGTGTATTCGGGTTGTTTGCAGCACCCTAGGTGGACTATATTGGATTGGGTGCGTTTTTTATGCCCCAATTAAAATTTAAAAAGAAATATATATGGGGCACACTTTTTATTTATCCGAAGAAAGATTCTACGTTGTTGGTACAATTGCTACACTATTGTTCACCCTACTACTCACCATTATTGCCTTCATGTGGATACGCATAGAGCAACAAAAGGAAATTATTTCAAACCTACACATAAAAATATCAAAAATGGAACGTTCCAGATTAACAGACAAAGACGCAGTTCGTACCATGTGTTGGAAAGAATTATTCGAAAGAATAGACAACTCTCAGAAACAAACAAAGCCATGAAAAAAAGAATTTTTGATGATGAATACCCATGCCCCTGCTCTGTAAAAAAAGACATGGAAACTTCTGAGGACGTCTATATCTTTTTAGAAAATTTCTATGAAGGATTAGATACTTTTGACTGGGACAGATTCGGCCTTGCAGATTTAGAATGTGCATATTGTCTGTTACAATTCGCTACTAAGCTTGCAGAATCTGACAGACCCAAATATAATAGGAATAAAATATCTATTCTAACAAATGCAAAAAATAATATTACAGAAAAATTTCTGGAACTAATACTTGAACGTATTCGTCTATTTATGAAGAACAGATAAAAAAGAAATCAATTCACCACAGAGTAACACTGAGTTTCATGAACTTTTATTACCTGATTGAGACACAAATTAGCACAGATTTTCGCAAAGAAAAACAAGTATAAATAAAGAATGACAGGATTTTAATCTGCGCCATTCGCGTTAATCTGCGTTTTATCCAGATATAAAGCTCTATGAAACTCTGTGTGGTGAAACAAATTCAAAGGTGATCAAATCTGCATTTCAATCAACTATATCTGAACTTATTTTATAATATAGCTCTTCAACGCCTCCACATACTCTTCAAAAGCATCGACCCCTTGCGGCGTAATTTTACAGATAGTACACGGCATCTTTCCCTTAAAAGTCTTTGTCACTTCCACATAACCCGCTTTGTTCAGTTTATCAATCTGCACACTCAGATTCCCTGCCGTAGCTCCTGTCTGCTGACGGATATAGACAAAGTCCGCTTCCTCTACAGAAATAAGCAACGACATCACCGCCAGGCGAAGTTCGGAATGGAGTAACGGATTCAGTTCTTTAAACATTGTTTCTCTTTGCTTTATGATTGACAATATGTCCCGGAATGATCATCACCACTACAATAGCAAGGGCAAAAGCAAAAACCTGAGGTAAAGGCCCTTCTACGATGGTGTTGATATTAAAAAGCATACCTAAAGAAATAGCGATACCAAAAGCGGCACAGTTATAGAATGACTTTTCCTGAATAACAGAGCCTGTTATACCTGCCCCAACGGATAACACAAGTAACAGCAGAGGTAATATAGCAATGTTGTTTCCATAATTCAAAGCCAACAGAGCAATAATGGCACAAGTTCCCCCCACTATTTGCCATACATTAGAAATCACTTTATCAACATAACTCATAGTTCTTTTCCCATCTCTCCGGGACATCCACCAGATATACAAACATCCTATTACCGGAATGACACTTCCAAGCCAGAACCAACTCTGACTTCCTGTGAAATAAAGTAATACAAAAATTGCAATAGAAACGGCAAGCGTTAAATACCCCCAGAACAAAAAGGAGTTACCACTTCCTACCACCAAACCTTTTTTACTATTTTGAATCATCTGTGCTATCAGCGCCAGGCTCTCTTGTTCATTCAATTTCTTATCTTCCATTTTTCTTAACTATTTATTTCAACCGTTTGCTACTCAACAATGCATATAAAGAAACAAGCAACAAAGGTAAATGATACATTCCTAAATAAAAACCCGCAGGGGAAGCAAATTGTCCCATATTATAAACTCCGATAATAAGCCCTACCATTGCTGTCACCCTGTAAGTAGTCATATTAATTCGAGGACGACATAACGTAAGCAATGTCAGAAACACAGGAGTCATTGGACAAAAAGCCAGCGATGCATAGCCCGAAAAGAGATAGGCCGGATTAAAATCCGGTTTCACATTCAACAAATCCATAGGAAACCATAAACAGAAAAAAGCTACAGGAATCAGCCATGCTGTTCTCCAATTGAGATTGGAGAAGTCATACTCATTCTCTCCCTTCCAGCAATCCCGAAACCAGACAAAAGCAACAAATGACATCATTACCAGATTGACCGTTACCACGCTGACTCCATATTTATTAGTAATGGCTATGCTCTGAATAACTGCATACAACAAATAACAGGCTCCCACATAAGCCGAGAAAAAACGCCCGATTCTATTTCTAAAAAACAGTAAGGCTACAATCAATGCAAGTGCCATCCACTGAAATATAAAGGAATAAGGATAAAAGCGGTTTATCAAAGCATGTCCCAGTGTAGTGAAGATAATCTGCCCCATCTCTTCAAAGCGAAAACCTTTAGTAGCCACCGGCATTAATACAAACTGTAAAACTATCAGCACCAGGAAGAATTTCCAAGAAGTACAAAAACGCTCGAAACGTGTCGAAGTATCTTTCATAATCATTTCCCCTTCTTATTTCTTTATATTTGCACTGTAATTTATCATATGTCCGGGAATAATCATCATAAAGATGAAAGCAGGAGCAAAAGCAAGTATCTGATTTACACCGGTTACCCAAATACATCCCAAAGAAGATAGCACTCCCAGCAAACCACCTATCAGTGCTATTTTAGAGTGTATCACCATTCCAGTCAATATCACTCCCATTCCCATAAGCAAAAGAATAATAAACAAAATAGGAAGAGGATAGGCAATAGAAACACATGATACCAAAAAACCAGCACTCCCAAATACAATCCAGATATAGTTTACAACCCGATCTATATAAGTCTTTACAGGCGATTCATTCTTTCTGGTCACCCAAAGAGTGCCAGGAAATCCGATAGCCGGCAAAAGAAACCATAAATATTGCCACTCATACTTTCCGGTCGACGCAACCATATACCATACCAGTAATGAAATAATCACTGTTCCATACCCCCATATCAAAAAAGGAGTACCACCGTCCTTTTCAACTCTTGTCCGCGTGTTTTGAATCATTTGAGAAATAAGTTCTAAACTTTCTTTCTCATTCAGTTTCTCGTTTTCCATATATCTTATGTCCTTTAAATTATTCGACTACCTGTTGTACTCAAAACTATAATATAAGGCTACGATAACCATAGCACACCAAACTCCCAATATTTTCAAAATAATGTCTTCCATTGTATTTTCTGATTTAATAAACGAATTAAATACATTGCATCAAAGATTTAAATCCGATGCAAATATAAGTAGTTTATTTTATAAACCAAATTATTTAATAAATTAATTTATAGAAATATTTAATTCAAATTCAGTAACAATAAAGAGGTCAATTAAGTACAGGTTTAAACTACACCCAACAACATACTCTATCAGCAACTATATACCAATTTGTTAGAGGCATAACTCTTGTAGTAAGAAAGCAAAACATCCGGATGTTTTATACAATAACATGGGGATGTTTTCAGCAAGAACATCCGGGTGTTTTGATAGTAAACTTCAGAAGTTAATGATAGCAGGATATAAAGAAAGAACCACTAAAAAGTATGCACCTTGTCTCTACTTAACTCCGATAGTAAACATCCATCTAATAGTTATTTTCAGCCCAAACGACTAATTTCTGCGGAAAAGTTTTTGTAATCTCAGACTTAATTGTATTTTTGTGTACAATTTTGGTGTAGTAATGACAGAAGAAGCAAAAAAGCTATTAAGTACCTTTGAAGCGAGACTACGGCATTTAATCTATCTTCACGATGAATTAAAGCGTGAAAATGCTGAACTTAAGCAACTTCTCGAAGAGGAGAAGAAAGAAAACGAAAGGATACTGGCTGAATATAAAGAATTGGAAAGAAGCTACACGAACCTAAAAACAGCTACGGCAATCAGCCTTAACGGCAGCGATGTAAAAGAGACAAAGCTGCGATTGTCCAAATTAGTGCGTGAAGTCGACAAATGCATCGCTCTGTTGAATGAATAAAAGAAGAGGTGTATGAACGATAAAATAAAGATAAACCTGCAAATTGCAGACTCATATTATCCTATCACAATCAACCGTGACGAGGAAGAATTGATGAGAGAAGCAGCCAAACAGGTAAATATCAAGCTCAATGCTTATCGGGAGCATTACAAAAGCCTGGAACCTGAGAAATTAATAGCTATGGTAGCCTATCAGTTTTCACAGGAGAATCTAAAACTAAGGCAACGTAACGATACCGGTCCGTATACAGAGAAGATAGAAGAATTGACGGAAATGCTCGAAGAGTATTTCAAGGGCGAGTGAAAACATGTCCTATCAACAAATTTATAGAAAACCCACGCACTGCAAGATACTCGGGAGAAAGAATTTCCTCGTATTTGCGGTGCGTTTTTATTTATACTTAAATTAAATTACAATGTTAGTAACAATAGTAGCATCCATTGCTTGCTTCATCGTAGGTGGCATATTGTCATACGTATTATTCCGATACGGACTAAAGGCCAAATACGATAACGTCTTGAAAGAGGCGGAAACCGAAGCGGAAGTGATAAAGAAAAACAAATTGCTGGAAGTTAAGGAGAAATTCCTCAACAAAAAAGCAGATCTGGAAAAAGAAGTAGCGCAACGTAATCAAAAGATTCAGCAGGCTGAAAATAAATTGAAACAGCGCGAAATGGTATTGAGCCAGCGTCAGGAAGAGATTCAGCGCAAGAAAGCAGAAGCTGACGCCGTAAGAGAAAATCTGGAAGCCCAACTGGGAATTGTTGATAAGAAGAAAGAAGAACTGGACAAACTGCAACATCAGGAGATAGAAAAGCTGGAAGCACTTTCCGGTTTGTCTGCCGAAGAAGCAAAAGAACGCTTGGTAGAATCTTTGAAAGAAGAGGCCAAAACACAGGCGCAGTCCTACATCAATGATATCATGGACGATGCCAAGCTGACAGCCAGTAAAGAAGCAAAACGCATTGTGATACAGTCTATTCAAAGGGTAGCTACGGAAACAGCCATTGAGAACTCTGTAACCGTATTCCACATTGAATCTGACGAAATCAAAGGACGTATTATCGGTCGTGAAGGACGTAATATCCGTGCACTGGAAGCTGCTACAGGTGTAGAAATCGTAGTAGATGACACTCCAGAAGCAATCGTTCTTTCTGCATTTGACCCCGTACGTCGTGAGATAGCCCGTCTGGCTTTGCACCAGTTGGTAACCGACGGACGTATCCACCCTGCACGTATTGAAGAGGTAGTATCCAAAGTACGCAAACAGGTTGAAGAAGAAATCATCGAAACCGGTAAACGTACCACTATTGACCTCGGTATCCACGGATTACATCCGGAATTGATCCGTATCATCGGTAAGATGAAATACCGCTCTTCTTATGGTCAGAACTTGCTGCAACACGCTCGCGAAACTGCGAATCTCTGTGCTGTAATGGCATCGGAACTGGGCTTGAACCCTAAAAAAGCAAAACGTGCCGGATTGTTGCACGATATTGGTAAAGTGCCTGATGAAGAACCAGAATTGCCGCACGCATTACTTGGTATGAAGTTAGCCGAGAAATTCAAAGAGAAACCGGATATCTGCAATGCTATCGGTGCTCACCATGACGAAACGGAAATGACAAGCTTGCTCGCTCCGATCGTACAGGTATGTGATGCTATCTCCGGTGCACGTCCGGGAGCACGCCGCGAAATAGTAGAAGCGTATATCAAACGTCTCAACGACCTGGAGCAATTGGCTATGGCTTATCCGGGAGTAACAAAGACTTATGCCATCCAGGCGGGACGCGAACTCCGCGTTATCGTAGGTGCAGATAAGATTGACGATAAGCAAACAGAAAGCCTGTCGGGTGAAATTGCGAAGAAGATACAGGATGAGATGACTTATCCGGGACAGGTGAAGATTACCGTAATCCGTGAAACACGTGCGGTTAGCTTTGCTAAATAAAAAAACGAATAAAGAAGAATATCAAGATAAGGGCGAAGCAATTCGCCCTTTTTTAATAACGTTTTCCTGCTATGAGAAAGTATAAATTCGAGATATGTACCAACTCGGTAGAGAGTTGCCTGGCTGCACAGCAAGGTGGAGCAGATCGTGTAGAGTTGTGTGCCGGCATACCGGAAGGAGGAACAACGCCTTCGTATGGTGAAATTGTTGTTGCACGGGAATTGTTACATATCAAACTCCATGTAATAATCCGCCCCCGGGGAGGTGATTTTCTCTATTCACCCTTAGAGATAAAAACGATGTTAAGGGATATAGAAATGGTAAAGAAAGCAGGTGCAGACGGTGTTGTATTGGGCTGTCTGACACCAGACGGAGAAGTTGACATGCCTTTAATGAAGGAGTTGGTAGCAGCTGCTGACGGGTTATCGGTTACCTTTCACCGGGCTTTCGATGTATGCCGTAATCCACAGAAGGCATTGGAAGAGATTATAGAATCAGGCTGTAACCGCATACTGACTTCCGGACAACAAGCAACCGCAGAAGCCGGGATTCCTTTATTAAAAGAACTCCAGAGACAAGCTGCCGGACGGATCATCCTACTTGCCGGCTGTGGTGTAAACGAAAAAAACATAGCACGTATTGCCTCAGAAACAGGAATTGAAGAATTCCACTTCTCTGCACGGAAAACAGTGATCAGTGGCATGCAATACCGAAATCCTGCCGTTTCAATGGGAGGAACAGTACAAATTGACGAATACACCAAACAGATAACCACGGCAGAAAGGGTGGAAAAGACGATAAAAGCAGTGATTAGTGATTAGTGATAAGCGATTAGTACCATGCGGCAATACGATGGCGCAGTTTACTTATCACTACTCGCTTATCACTAATCACTAACTACTACTCACTTATCACTAATCACTTATCACTAATCCCCCCCATCTTACAAGTATGGTATAATCGTTATATAGATACCAGTTATGATAGCAGAGGTGATGACGCCGGAGATATTGGCTCCTAAAGCATCACCAAGAATAAAAGAGTTAGGATTGTCTTTACTAACTATCTTCTGTGCTACTTTTGCAGTTGTCGGCACACAGCTAACAGCAGCAATACCAATCACCGGATTATAATTGCCCTTTTTGATAAAGTACATAACATACCCTCCCAAGATGCCTCCTATACCAGAGAAAAGCAGGGCGATAACACCTAAAACCAGTAATTTCAGGATTTTTGGATCAAGTAGCAAATGGGCATCACAAAGTACTCCCAGTAACAATCCAAGCATAAAAGTAGAACCATACAGTAACGGGCCACTCACAAAGTCATAAATATGCTTCATCCCGGACTCACGCACAGCCACACCTATAAATAAAGAGAAAAACAAAGGTGATGCTACCGGAAATAAGAAGCACAACACTGCGCACAGAATAGCAGAGAAAGCCAGTTTTACTTTTGCATCGTAATTTTTAGGGGCCTTCTTTGTAGTCATCTTAATAGCACGCAAACGTTTGGGAACCATTAGTTTTACTAAATAAGGATATCCACCATACGTCAACCCCAAATAGAGATATGCTACTACTGTGATAGGAACAAACAGATGCTTTGCCAGTGCCAGTGAAGTAAAGAGTACCATTGGTCCGTCTGCTCCGCCAACCATAGCCACCGAAGCACTCTCCTTAAGTGTCAGTCCCAAAGCAGAAGCAATAGGAACGGTCAGGAAAGTACCCAGTTCGGCACACAATGCCAAAAATATACTTGCAAATGGTTTCTGGAGCAGAAAACCTACATCAAGCAACGTACCGATACCCATAAACACAAAACAGGCTATCAATCCATTACTGAAAGTCAATGTATAAACCGGTTGTAAGAAGTCAATCTGCATGGTATTCATCAACTCATCTGTATCAGAAAGCATCGGATCGAGAAATAAGTTTCCCAATGTACCGTCCGGCATTATCAGCGTACCACAGTTGATGGCTATCATTCCCAATCCCATCGGTATCATTACCATCGGTTCCAGCACACCTTTCCAGCCCAGATAAATAAGCAGAAACCCTAAAGCGACAAGAAACACACGGGCACTTGCGAGCAGCCAGCCACTCTCCATCATTGTTCCCACTCCCTGGAACAAGCTCATAAAGTCTATATTTTCCATGATATGATAAGTTTATTATTTGGTATTGGTAGATGATTTCTTACTGTTATCTTTATGCTGTTGGAGCATTTCTTCTCGTTTTTCAAGATAAACGATGTGGGTATCTTCAGGGTAGTAATACTCCAACAGATTATCATCGGATGTACCCGGACTTACCCCATGATAATATCCGTGGTAACGAATGATATCCCGATTAATACCACGACTGTAATCTTCACGTTTATCGCCCGAACCATCCTGTTCAGCTATGGCATTATGCCATAACAAACGTTCCACATTCTGACGTACTTTCTTTAAACGCCGTAATCGTTGAAGTTCTACCTGATGAGAACTATAGAAATCGAGTGAATCGGCTGCACTTGCAATAAGTTTTATCACTGCAGCTACGAAAAAGCCTATGACGAACGTAAGTCCCATCATGGCAAAAGTGGCTAATAATAATTTTAACATAGCAATATATTTTAAGTTATTAGTTCGTTTCAAAGTAAAGAAGAGGCGCCCAATGGTAAACTATTATTTAGACACACATGAAATTCTTTTAATTCCATTGGGCTTTCCTCATTCATCCATATAAGGCCAATCGGCTGATGCATCTACCTGAATCACTTCGGTTACATCTTGTCCTTATATGATGCTTATCCCGTTATCACAACGAAACTACAATATCTTTTCCCCGGATATCAATTAATACTCGGGAGGTATATCCATTTTTTATCTATGGACATACTCCTATTTTCTTTAGATTGACAGTTATATTCTCGTAAGAATGAAAAAGAAGGCAGTACACACCCGACAGAAAGCTGAGAAAGTATAAAAATTACTTACTCTGCAAATAGATGGAATAGTGAATTGGCTAAATAAGAATATGAGCTAACGTATAGATATAGTATCCACACGAATACTTCATGCAACTGGTACTGCAAGGTAAATTTCTGTACTTGCTCTCGGGTAACTGAACACTGAGTGCACTAAGAATCTGTATAACAGTAGTTGGCTTATTAAATTTCAGTAGCTTAAACGGTGCCACATTCCTTGAACCGGAGAGGCTGGAAAGAATCCCGTCACAAACCTTATAATCAGATGATTCATCATGAAATACAGAATGCGTATCTCTGACACAATCATTATCTGTCCTGGAAGATAGAATACAAGCAGACTTTACAGATTGAGGGGTATCACCTATCCGAACTTCAATTTCATTCTGAAGTCCGGATAATTCTTGTCCGGGAGCTATATTCAGTCCCAATACAAAAAATACACCTATCAATATGTAAAATGCATACTTTATCATAATCGCTGCAAACGTAATAATTATTTTTAATGAAAACACACTCTACACAAATAATTAACTATTATTGCAACTTGTCTTCCCTATAAACCATGCACTACCTTCATCAATTGTTCTCCCAATCCAATAGTATATCCCTGAGAGACAAAGACTACCCTATTAAATGTATCAGCGATGATAAATATCGGCAATGTTTCGGAATTCGACAATTTCATAGATTCCGCAATTTGCTTTTGAATGCTTCCGTTCACATCCACCCCATAAAGGATAGTAGAAGGTAATCCTGGGAATTCTGCCGGATGGAACTTTTTATGCTGTTCTTCATCGGGGAAAAGAAATACCATTTTACGTCCCCACTTCTCAAAATCGCTACCCAATGCAGCAATATCTTTCAGAGCATGATTGGTAGGCTCCTGCCCTGCGCCCAGTATACCCACAACAAAGTAACCACGTCCACAAGCTTGCAAGATACTTTGCACATCACTACCCTCTACCGGACGATACATAGACTCAGAATTAAAATTACCGATAACCTGCACCTGAGTTTCACTTTGCCGCATTGTCAAAGCAGTCGTTGTCACCTGGTCTTTTTCTACATTGAAGAAAGAGAGATTAGCAAGTACAGAACCATTGGCAAGGCGGGTTCCGGTGGTAAGCATATAATAACCGGCATCCAGCCGTGTACCGTTCTTCAACAGATTTTCCCAGGAAGTAGTACCTTCATCATAGTTCAACAGATGAAAAGTACCCTCTTTAAAACGTGACAATGTAAAATGAGAGTAATACTTGGGATTATCGAGTGATCGGATAGACTGATAAGTGGCTTTTACAACACCTGAAGGTGCCAGGGTCTGTTCGGCCACCTCAAAATCCACATCGAAGGTTTCTCCATTCTTCAATCTGTTATTAGCAAAATCTTTATATTGTATTTTTCCTGTCACCTCGTCTATCCAGGCAGGAATACCTAAAGCACGTGCCAGCGCTACAAAGAAAATATCCCGTGATTTTTCATCAGCTACCGATGCTTTCCATACACCTGCAGGCGACATAGGAATACGTTGTGAATTCAACTCATTATTAATAGCAATATTCTTTTTGCACCAAGCTACCAATGCCTGCGGATTTTTTCGATAGTGTTCCACCTCATCAGCTGAAACTGCTTTCTGGAAAAACTCTTTATAAGGAGTCAGCATTTCATTTGCTATCCGCGGATTGAGAATAGAGGAATAATAATATTCTCCGCAATACCCGGCAACGGAATGGCGGAAATGATCTTCCAACACTTCCGGTGTTACATCGCGCAAATCCTTATCTGAAACCAACCTGAGCAAACTAAGTGCAAGCTCTGCATTCTTCTCTTTGGCAGCAACCGAAAGAAAATCGGTCAGCGTTTGATGATTTCCTCTCGAAGCAACCAACAGACGAGATACAGACTCAGCATCCATAGCATACTTACGGGCAAATGCCACTCCTTGCTCTTCTGTGACAAAGGTAGCCACATATGCATTACGAATAGAATCTTCCTGTGCCATACGACGATTGTTTTCTGCCCGCTGTTCCGGAGTTACTTCAGGCAAATCCGTACCTTCGGCAGGAGGAACAATATCCAGTGTCAGTGAATACGTCTCACCCGGTTTCTTATCAAGGACAAGTATCAGTTCATTCTCTTTTCCAAAAGATAGTTTACCGAATCCGAAATTATCTCCTTTTGAAGCCCACACCAACATATCTCCTTTACCGGCTGTCAATGAAACCCGACCGGCGTCATCTGTACGTTTAGTAGCTACTGAGTAGAACTCGGCATAATTGTATACCTTAAACTCCACTTTAGCCTCCGATACAGGATTACCACCGGCGTCTACCACCGTAACAACTGCTTTTGCCGTAGGAGCATAGTTCTCAATAACATTAATTTCAGTATAGTTGGGTGTTTCATACATGATTTCTTCTGCTCCTTTATAACGTCCAAATACTTTTGTATGCATCAGCATCCCCCGGCTCGCTGGTGCGTTAAACCATCCCAGATTCAAGACAGGCTCCGGTTCGCAAGCTCCGAAAAAATACCATTTACCATCTGCCCAAGCCTCTACCCAGGCATGATTATCATCTGTGTGTGCCCAACGCGGAGTATATACCTGCCGGGCAGGAATCCCCACCGCCCGAAGTGCAGCTACGGTAAAGGTAGACTCCTCACCACAACGTCCGTAAGCCGTCTTGACAGAAGCTAACGGTGAACTGGTACGGGCATCACTCGGACGATAAACCACTTTCTCATGGCACCAGTGATTTACTTCAAGAATAGCATCCTGCATCGAAAGTTTTTTAATGCGTTCTTTCAGCTCACCATAAAACACACTACGGGAATTATCCAGATTTTCATTATTCACCCGGACAGGAAGTACGAAATGACGAAAAACATCTTCTGGGATCTTCTTTCCCCAGGGCATTTCTTGCCGGGCCTGTTCAGACAAACGGATATTTTCCAGATAATAGTCTCCCGAATAGTCAGTGATATCTCCTATAGGCATATAAGCATACAAAAACATCAACGCTTCCCGTTCTGCAGTAGTCAACGTAGAATCATTAAAGATAGCAAACAAATCACCCAAAGGAAGTTGTAATTGTTTTATTCCGAAATCAGCTTTCACCTGGTTACGATATGCTTCCTCCTTCAGGAAATGAGTCTCACCACAGGATAATAAGAAAACAGCCAACAAAAGGCACGAGAAAAAGTGAATCGATGTTTTCATTTTATTTCTATATTATATAATAAGGCACAATCAAAATCCGCTCAACTGGAATAGTATCATAGAGTACAAAGTTATGTAATATATTTGTAATATCCACTTGTCATTTCGGTCTCTTTTAAGAAAAAAGAGGGTGAAAAGCATATTTTTTATGTTGCACAACATGTTTTCCGTGAACTTTTCGTATCTTTGCAGTGTTAATAGAGAAAACAAGATGTAAAACCGCTCTTCAAAACGTGGAGGGCAAAAAAGATGAAGATTATGAAAAAGAATGCAAATGAAAAAATTATGATGTTGCAGTATCGTATTAAACGTTATCATGCAATGGGAAACGGAACAATGTGCCAGACTTTGAATGGCCAACTTCAAAAACTGCTTTCAAAGCAGATTGCCATGTAAACACACCACTATATTATATGTAACAAAAGCGAAGAGTCAAATTGGTTCTCCGCTTTCTTTTTATCTATACAATTCATTTACCTGAAATTCATCGGTTAATTCCAGGCTATAATCAAAATTATCTATCTCCTAAATCTATGTCTATATTGAAATAAAAGAGAGGGTGTGTCAATAAAGTAAATTAACCATCATTAAAACGCAGATTAATGCTAATTTACACAAAGATTAAATTAAATCCGCGGTCATTTGTGTTAATCTGCGTTTCTAAAGTTACATATTGATAGCTTTCTCAGACTTTTGACACACCTTCTCTTTAAATAAAAATTAGAAATTAACCTTGCGATTCTTTACTTCTTCCACTAGTTTCGCAAAAGATTTATCCTTTCTACGTTTTTCATGTTCCGAAGCGGAGAAATGCCAAGCTTCCCGTCGAAGTTTCAAATAACTCTCATAAATTTTATGGTCTAATACACCACGGTTTACTGCTTCTAAAACGGCACATCCTGGTTCATTTATATGTCTGCAATCTCTGAAGCGACACATATTCGCATAATCAGAGATTTCCAAAGCTTCTATAAGTGAATCGGAATTATCAATAGCTAAACCAAATTCCCGGATTCCCGGAGTATCGATTAAAACTCCAGATTCGTCCATTAGCACCATTTCCCGCCGGGTTGAAGTATGCCTTCCTTTTCCCGTGGCCAAACTTACACCAGACGTAAGCAATACCGTTTTTCCGTATAATGCATTAACCAATGAACTTTTTCCGACACCTGAGGAACCGACAAATACAACCGTTTCACCTTTTGATATCGATTCCCGTAATTGTAGAATAGTCTGAGATTGGTAGATACTGGTAAAAAATACCGGTATCTGACGAACAATATGTTTCATTTGCTCATCAACTTTCCGCTTATCAAAATCACAATCTGCTTTATTAAGTACCAATACAGAATTAATATTTTCTTCCAATAGTTGAACCATAAAGCGTTCGATTCTACGAATATTGAAATTATTATCAAGACTTTGCACGATAAACGCTTTATCAATATATGAAGCAATAGCTTGCTTATCCGCAACTGTTCCACTTTTCCTGCGATACAATGTCCGTTCACGAGGTAACATATCAACTATAATCCCTTTATTATCATCGAACGGTTGAAATATTATCCAATCGCCAGTACAAGGTAATTCAAAATCCGATTTTCCATACATCATATTTCCTGTGAGTTCACACTGAAATAGTCCATTCTCAGAAATAACTTCATAACAGGTACGGTGTACAATGGATATTCGTCCATGAGTAAAAGTGCTATATGTCGATTTTTGTTTCAATTGGTTTAATCTACTATTCCAACCATAATTATTTAAATTAATCATTGTCTTATCTTTTTAGCGATGAAAAATACATAACCATAGAATTCTTTATACTTACGGTACAGTTCTTCTTCAACAGATTGAAGTGCACTAAATTCTTCGGCTGTTTCATTTCCTGCATATTTATTAAGAAAAATCTCCTGGGCTGCAATTTTCAGAGCAAAGTAATGTTCTGTCCAGCAATTTTCCGGCAGAATAAATGTAGCAACAGGAAGATATCCCGCTTTACATATTTTGGCTATTTGGTGAGGAATTGTATCTATCTCAGGATATGCATCCATCCAGAATTTATTGATTTCCGCTGGGCGCTCATCTGTAAACCACGAACTTTCAGAAATAGCAATATACCCTCCTGTTTTCAAATACTTGCGCCACTCATTCAGTCCACGCTCAAAGCCAATATTATATATGGCTCCTTCCGACCAAATCATATCTAATTCTTCATTTTGAAAAGGAAGATTATCCATTGAACCCACAATACCTTTTACCCTGTCTTGCAAACCCAACTGCCTTGCATTACGATTGAAAATCTCAATAAAATTAGGAAGAAAATCAAGCCCGATAATCTTCCCCGGAACATTTTGAGCCAATACCATTGTCTGACCACCTGTTCCACAACCAATATCGGCAATAAGAGATTTATCATTGAGGTTATCCGTAAAACCCAATGCTTTCAGTGTTACTTCAGGACTTCCAGGTCCTTGTCGTTCCATATTGGAAAAAAAATCACAGATTAAATTAAGTTCGAAATCGTGAATTGTTTTATTTTCGTTACTCATTATCTTAATATATTTTACGTACACGGAAAGCATAACAATGCCTTCATCATTGTACGCAGATTAAACATGAATTATAATAATAGAAAACCACTCTCGAAAAGGGTTATCCGAGAGCAAACGAAAGGACAATCTGTATTAGAAATACAGATTGTTTATAAAACCAAATCCGATTTAAAAGTCATTGTCATGCTGCAAAGATATATAATATTCTGTTTTACAGCAAATTTATTACCTATAAAATGTATTATCATCACATTATATATCTACTTTGTAATCCTTATCCCCAGTCACTAAATTCAAAACTAAGTTGTTCCCACACTCCGTGTTGCTCTTCCATTTCATCTTTCGGATTGGAAACAGAAAGTCCTATCAACCGAATAGGGTGATGTTCATAATCCACCTCTTTTAATAACTGTTTTGCTAAGGGAAGAATCTTATCCAAATTCATCAGTTCATTAACCTGGGTGATACTACGCGTTATCTGACTAAAATCATGAAACTTAATCTTTAACGTCAGTGTATTTCCTCTAAATTCCTTTCGATGTAATCTCTCTACCAGCTCCACTGCCACATGATACAGTTCAATAATAACTGAAGAGTGTAAAGAGATATCTTTCTCTAATGTTCGTTCGCAACCAATAGATTTACGGATGCGAACAGCTTCTACCGGGCGAAGATCTACTCCACGGGCAAAATCATAATACAATGTACCAACCTTACCAAACTGCCGGATAAGCATTTCCACCGAACATGTGCGTAACTGTAATCCATTATGAATACCCAAAGAATGCATTTTTTTAGCGGTCACTGGCCCTACTCCCCAAAATGATTCAATAGGCAGAGTAGCTATAAAATCCATTGCCTGATCCGGATGAATGGTACACAAGCCGTCGGGTTTACGATAGTCCGAAGCAATCTTTGCCAAAAATTTATTGTAAGACACACCGGCGGAAGCTACCAGGTTCAATTCTTCCCGAATACGTTTTTTAATTTCACAAGCTATATCTACAGCAAGCCGGATTCCTTGTTTGTTCTCCGTCACATCCAGAAAAGCCTCATCCAGTGAAAGTGGTTCAATGATATCCGTATAATCATGAAATATTTCATGTATCTGACGTGATACGGATTTATACACTTCCATTCGTCCGGGAACAAAGATCAATTGTGGACACAAACGCTTGGCTTTTTGCGATGCCATGGCCGAACGTACCCCATAACGACGAGCCTCATAGCTGGCAGCCGCCACTACACCCCGTTCTTCCGAATGCCCTACAGCAAGCGGTTTGCCACGCAGTTCCGGATTATCCCGCTGCTCTACGGAAGCATAAAATGCGTCCATGTCAATATGAATTATTTTTCGCTCCACAATCTTTTGTTTCGAGGATCAAATATAAGAAAATCCGCATATATCCTAATAGGATTTACACGGATTTTCATTTCACTAACCTCCGGTTATAAACTATTCACAAACTTTTTGGGCGATTCCCCGTAATACTTCTTAAAAACCTCCCGGAAGTATTTCGGATCACTAAAACCTGTAAGATCTGCTACCTCGGCTACCGTATATTTTTTACTCATCAATAGAATCAACGCTTTATTCAGCTTCACCGTACGAATGTAGTCGGCCGGTGCCTGATGAGTGATCGATTTGATTCTGGTATAAAAACCGGACCGGCTCATATTCATTTCAGCACTAAGCATATCCACATTAAAATCGGGATTGGAAAGATTCTCCTCCACGAGCCTCCGTACTTTATCAAGAAAATTTTGTTCATCTCCGGAGAAAGCATCTTCAAGATCGGATTTAGCCTCATCTTTACCACCAAGTACCAATGTTATATATCTTTTTCTTATAATCCGGCGATTAAATATTAAGTTGTTTATCTCTACCCGCAGGCGAGATATATCGAGAGGCAACGCCAAACAACAATCTGCCACTCTTTGAGAATCATCTCCCACATTCACAGGATCTTTGAATAGAATAACAGGAATATGAGCAGTTTTCACATCTGATTTTATTTGAAGACAAAGTTTTTCTCCCGAAATCATATCAAAAGCCTCAGCCAAAAGTACAACCTCCGGTCGTTCTTTACGTATTACATCACAGATCGACTCTGCTTTAGATACCGTATAAACATTGTATTCTTCTGATAACACCTGTATTAAGAATGAACTGAATTCTCGATTTTCTTCCACCAACAGGATAGAATGCTTCTCTCGATTTTCTCTTTCTGAAAACTTCCCGCAAACGGTGTCTCTCAACAAAAAAGCCTCCTCATCCGGATGTTTTTTATAAGTAGAAAATGAAGTTCTGAATAATGAAGTAACTGACAATGAATCCTGCACACTTGAGAATTTTCTGAAAACGATAGGGAAAGTGAGAATGACAGATGCTTTTTTATTTTTGTTTGAACAGAAAAGAATTTTTCCTTTATGTAATTGTATTAATCTACGGATTAGCAACCAACTTATTACGCCAAATGAGTAAGTTTCCTTCCCTTTTTTGTGATATAGCATTTTTTTTTAACACAGTCATTATCTGTAAATTCTAATTTAATTTTCCAGTTTCGCAAAGTATATACAGTAACTATTTCGATACTTTCTCCCTCATTCATACAATCAACTATCATTTCTAATAGCCCCTGTAATATGGCCGTCATCTTTTCTTTATCAATCCAAACATGTGCAAAACCGGGGGTTCCTTCCCAATGCAATTTTATTTTTTTCTGCTTTACAGAAGAAGATATGGATTCTATTGTTTCACCCAAGTAAGTATTCAACTCTGTTTCGAGTAAAGAGAGCCGTCGGGGATGAGAAGTTATACGCCCAACAGTAACTAAATTAGTAAACATACTATCAATACCTTTGATCTGTTGCAAAATATTTTTAAGAGTATCCGAAGAATACTGCCGACATAGATTTTCCAATGGATTTTTAATCAATGTCAATGGCATGCACACATCACGGGCGGCACTAACAAAGACTTTCACTGTTTCCCTGGATAAGTTTCTCTGTCTCCATACCAACCAAACATAAACAAACAGAAATCCCAATAACACGATCAATATGCCATAGCATAAAAAAGCCCCTCTCGTTTGCCACAAGGGGGGATGTATGATGACCCGCATATTTCTTTGTGAAATCGGATTACCATTCTGCGCGGATACTGCCCGCACAGACACCAGATGTTCTCCCGGAGTAAGATTGGAAAAAGAAATAAGATTTTTTCGGGTAGGTGGAGTCCACTTCCGGTTATTTAATTTCCATGAATACAGAATCAATTCAGACGCATCATAATTTATAGTAGCAGCTGTAAATGAGAATGTATTTTGATCATAACCCAAATTCAACACTTTCGTATAATTCAGAGCATGGTTTAGGGGAGTATTCTTCGTGGTAGTAGTAATCAGCTGATGTAAAATACTAAAATTATCCAAATACAGATATGGATGAATACCATTCAACGAAAATGATGCCTGTTTATCAAACCGGAATGCTCCCATAGAGGTGCCCAACATTAAAATTCCGTCCCTCAAAGAACTTCCGGAAGTAAGATTGTCAATTCCTCCCAATAATAAATGAAATTCCTTATTCGCCGGATTAAAATTATAAAGTTCTTTTCCGGTTCCTATCAACATACAATCTCCATCCGGTACAATCAAAGAAATGTCACGAATGTATTCACTGGCATAAATTTCAGTCTGATCCTCTTCCTGATTTATAATTAATAACCCCTTCCCCCCTGTACCAACATAAAGCTTTCCATATTCATCCTGATAGAGTGAACGGATAAAAGGTTGTGAAGACACAGGCAATTTAATCCTTTTCCATTCCTGAGTTTTCCCATTTAGTAAATATAACCCACAGTCAGTACCTATCCATACATAAGTATCGTCTTTTGGAAAAACTACATTGGCAGATATTGCATCAGCAAATTTATCCCCTATTTCCATTTCATCTTTACGAATCAGAAATAATCCATGCATATAGTTGGCCACACAAATATCTCCCGAAGGCAATTCACAAAGAGAGGTGTATAACTTACAAGGTAAGTTTGATGTCAGCTCCTGCCACTGATGAGTCTCAGGAGAATAACAACAAACTCCCTTATCGGTAGCAAACCAAATATGCCCTTCCGAATCCCTCAGCACAGCATTTACCCTGTCATTAAGCAGCGATTGATTATTTCCTTCAATGTGCCTGAACCATTTATATCTTTCCTGACCAGGTGGCGTATACATCGTTATTCCATCCGGAAAATCAGCAACCCATAGGCGTTGGTATTCATCCACATACAAATCGGCAATTCGATTACTGCGGATACCCATTTCTTTTCCAATATCAGTATCGAGAAAAGGAGTGATCTGATAATTCTCCATATTCATTTGAAAAACCCCTACTCCATCGGTAGCAATCAGAAGATTATCCTCTCCCAATAACTTCAGGTTATTTACCCGAAGATCCTTCCAGCTTTTATGAGAACAGAGTAGTTCATTATTATCGCAATCAAAAATATTTATCCCTTGCGACCGGTCAACAATGACAAGATTATGCCACTTGGGAGAGTAAAACAGATTATATATCTGCTTACAGTGTCCTCCCGACAGTTCCTGAGAAATATTTGTAATACTCTCATCCAACAAAGAAAAAGAAAAAACACCCCGATCAGAGCTGAGATAATACTGACTATTCCCCACAGGCAATATTCCTGTTATATACCCAAAAGGGTGCTGTATCCGACGTACGGCCTTGGTAGGTAAATAGCAGACATACAATTCATCTTTGCTACAAAACCAAAAATTATCCAAACTATCAAGAGTTAGAAACATAAACGTTCCTTCCATATGCTTTCGAAAGTCAGAATAACCTTCAAAACGGTCACAGCTCCTGTTATAGGATAACAAATAACCATCTCGCGTAAGCACCCACAATTCTTTTTTACTATCAATAAAAAGTTCGCTATTAACTGAATAAAAGTCAATCGAGTCATTATCAGCCTGTAAATCATAGTGTTTCAAAGAAGTGCCATCATAGCGATTTATCCCGTTATAAGTCAAAAACCACATGTATCCGCACACGTCTTGCTGAATTCGGAAAATAGACCGGTTATCTGTTTCTCCATTTCCTGATACGTGTTTACAGATGCCGGCATTACACACTAAGCCATACATCATTATAACAATAAATAATGCATATTTCATTTTTTATAAAATTTAAATTGAAAGAAAGTAGTTTGTAAAAATCAGAAACTATTCAGCAGACTTTAGAAAGAAGTAATGCTGCCCTATTCACAGCGTGAGTAGGTGATCTTATTTTACGTGCTCCTTCACGATTCAAATCCTGCCCCTTCATGGTATAGGAATTAAACAAACGAAATACTATTTATATTCTTATATCAATCTTATTGATCAGACATTGAGTATAATGGAGATGAGGGAAACGTACAAAATCAATCCGACTGATATAACAACGAATTACACATTCAAATTGTTTAGCAGACTCCGCTAATATTGAAAAATAGAAAGGAAAAGAGTAATTATACAAACTAAAAGAACAATATAAAGATCAAGAAAAGAGAAAATGATGCATAGAAGAGTGAAGCATTCACGACAAGAAAACAGATATAAAAATAAAAAAAGTTCTCCCATACCTTTGAATCTCAAAAAAATGAGTAATTTTGCATGCCATAAAAATAAAAATTCTTATGGCAATCTACGTAGAAGAAGTTTCCAGAACTTTTGGTGAATACTTACTTATTCCCGGTCTTACTACCAAGCAGTGTGTACCCTCTAATGTTTCATTGAGAACACCGTTGGTAAAACACAATGTGGGTGCACAATCGGCAATCGAATTGAATATCCCTTTTGTTTCAGCAATCATGCAATCTGTATCCGGCCCTGAACTGGCTATTGAATTGGCACGTAACGGAGGCCTTTCTTTTATCTTTGGTTCACAACCCATTGCCAGCCAGGCAGAGATGGTGCGAAAAGTGAAAAAGTTTAAGGCTGGTTTTGTCACAAGCGATTCAAACCTGACACCGGAACATACGTTGGACGATGTACTCCGCCTGCTTGCACAAACAGGGCATTCTACTATTGGTATTACAGACGATGGTACCCCGAATGGCAAACTATTAGGACTCGTTACCAGCCGTGACTATCGCATATCAAGAGATGCACGCGACAAAAAGATCAAAGATTTCATGACTCCTTTTGAAAAACTGATTGTAGGTGAAGTAGGGCTTACACTAAGTGAAGCCAATCAGATAATCTGGGATCATAAACTCAACACCCTTCCTATCATTGATAAAGAACAACATCTGGCTTATTTCGTCTTCCGTAAAGACTATGACAGCCATAAAGAGAATCCCAATGAAGTATCCAGCCCGGATAAGAAACTATTGGTAGGCGCCGGAATCAATACCCGTGACTATATGGAACGTGTTCCTGCTCTGATAGAAGCCGGTGTAGATGTACTTTGTATTGACTCTTCAGATGGTTACTCGGAATGGCAGTATGAAACACTGAAATGGATCAAAACAAAATATGGTAACAAGGTACTGGTTGGTGCCGGTAATGTTGTTGATAAAGAAGGGTTCCGTTACCTGGTAGAAGCCGGAGCCGATTTCATAAAAGTAGGCATTGGCGGAGGTTCTATCTGTATCACCCGCGAACAGAAAGGTATTGGACGTGGACAGGCAACCGCTTTGCAGGATGTAGCCAAAGCACGTGACGAATACAAAGCTCAAACGGGTATCTATGTACCTATTTGCAGTGATGGTGGCCTGGTACAGGACTATCATATGGTGCTTGCTTTGGCTATGGGAGCTGACTTCCTGATGATGGGACGTTATTTTGCCCGTTTTGACGAATCTCCTACTAAAAAGTTATGTATCAAAAACAGTTATGTAAAAGAATACTGGGGTGAAGGTTCCAATCGTGCACAAAACTGGCAACGGTATGATATGGGTGGAACAGAGTCATTGAAGTTCGAAGAGGGTGTAGACAGTTACGTACCTTATGCAGGCAAGATGAAAGACAACCTTGCTGTAACTCTGGGTAAAATCAGAGCTACCATGTGTAGTTGTGGTGCTGTCAATATCCCGGAATTGCAACAAAATGCCAAGATCACCATGGTTTCATCAACAAGCATTACCGAAGGTGGCGCACATGATGTGATTCTGAAAGAGAAAGGATAATAATTATCATCTATCATATACACAAAAAAGGTTCATTCAACAAACACTCATTTTGCTAATAGTGTTAATGTGTTTTTTAACACTTTGGATTTACCTTACAAGAGTGTACATTTTAGTTTATCAAGAGTGTACAATATAGTATGGCAAGAGTGTACAATTAACACTCACATAGGTGTACACTCTTGTATATCTTAAAACAGGGTATATATATTAGCTATAAATCAAGCGATTACACAAGAATAAATATTCATATACTATCTTACATCTCTTTTTTAATAAATCTTGTACTTACTTTTTTGATAACCACATATTTGTTGGATGAACATAAAAAAAGAAACCACCCTTAAAAGAGTGGTTTCTTTTTTTGTGTGGAGCTGGAGGGATTGTTTCTTTGATCATAGCAGCTTTGACCTGAACGTATATACTACTATATATCAACAACATACATAACTAATCATATCTTTTTATAGCACATAGAATTTTGTACGCTCAAAAAAGGGGGGAGTAGGAATTAGGGCTTACTCCCCACGATTTTTATTTCTATATTCGCAGAAAAATAACTCATAAATATAATACGTATGATAGAAATCAATCACAGCTGTAGAACCTTCCTACACAAGAACAATCAGGTTATGATCCGAGTTAGATGGAATAATCGAGATGGCGAAGTTGGTTTTTCAGTTGGCTGTAATGCCGATCCAGACAAATGGGATAAAGAGAATCAAAGAGCTAGGTATAATACTACTCATAAAGTTGGTAGAAAGACAATGGTAGCTAGAGATATTAACAATCGTATTTCTCAATTTGTAGAGTGCATTGAGGAGTCTTTTACAGAGTATAGTTTAAATTCTCAGTTGCCAACTAAAAGTGAATTGAAAGAACTGGTTAATGAGAAGCTGGGACGAATAAAAAAAGAGGCTGTACCAGATGGGCTAATAGAGCGGGAAAAGTCTTTTCGTGAAATTTTCAATGAATTTTTAGAAGTTTGCTCTACAGAAAGAAGCTGGAGTGAGTCTGTACATCATAAATATGTTCAAGCATGGAATCATTTAAACAGCTGTGATCCCAACATATCTCTAGCAACACTTGATAAGAATAAGATGACAGAACTTAAAAAATGGTATGTAAAAAATGGATATCGTAACCGCACCACTGTAAAACAATTCAGAATATTAAAGTCTTTTCTTAGATGGATTGATGCCAATGGTTATCCGGTAGAGCAAGGAGTACTCAGCTATAAGGTAAACTTAACTGTGACTAAAAAGGAAGTGACTTTTCTGAAATATAAAGAATTACTCCATTTTGCATCTTTCCAATTTCCTAAAAGCAAAGAGTATTTAGATAGAGCTAGAGATATGTTTTGCTTTATGGCATTTACATCTTTACGTTATTCTGATTTAAGCGCATTAAAGAGAGCGCATATTTCAAATGGGAATATTGAGATGTATACTCAAAAAACGAATGATAGAATTACTGTTCCTATAATAGAAAATGCTCAAAAGATTATAGATAAATATTCATGGTATCACTCCAAGAACGGTACAATATTCCCTGTTGCTTCGAATCAGAAACTTAATGATTACCTGAAAGAAGCTGCCGAGTTGGCTGGTTTAGATAGAGAGATAGTTGAAACCTACTTTATAGGTACGCAACGGCATGAAGAAATCCATAAGTTTTATGAAACGATAAGCTGTCACGATGGACGTAGAACTTTCGTTTGCTGTTCCTTAGCTTTAGGTATATCCCCGACTGTTGTGATGAGTTGTACCGGACACGCAGATTATGAAAGTATGAAGCCGTATATAGAAGTAGCAGACGAAACACAGAAGATGCAAATGGAAAAATGGAATACTCACCAATATAAGTCTGATATCATAGAAAAGCTAGATAAAATGAATCCGACACAATTGAAAGAACTTTGTGAACATATTAGGAGTATAGCTTAACAAAATTTCATATATTTGAGGCAGCATTCGGAAAAAACGGATGCTGTTTTTTATTGTAATTACTTAAATTAATACTATTATGGAAAATGAGAATAAACTTAAAAAAGGTACTTTTGAAAAGATAAGTGAAAACCTTTATAAAATCAATGGTAATGAAGTTCCTTTCACCAATGAAGGTGACATGGATTTAATTCCAATAGTAAGGGATATTGTTGAACAGGGAAAGGATGTAGTCCTTGAAAATTATAACTCGGGTAAATCAAGTTATTCTATTACTGGTGAGAATAGACCAATAACTAAACTTATAACTGAAATAACTGAATTTCTGGATTCATTGCCTATACATCGAAAAACTCAAAAGAATGGTACTTGTTACTATGAAATTGAAAATACAGAGTTGGCTTTTGAAGAAGAACTCATTCCTCTTGTAGAAGATATAATCAATAAAAGAGATGTATCAATTAGTAAATATAAGTTTCAAAAGGAATCATATCTCATTAATAATAAATCAGTGCCTGTAAATGATGTAATATTTGAAATCCGAAGTATGTTCGCATGTTGGTTGGAAGCTTGGAAAGTTGATGAATGCCATTATAATATAAAGGGGGAAGAGTTTCATATAAAGGATGATGACGTAGAAATAATAAATAAACTCATAAATGGAATAGATGAATCCAATGTGCCAAAATATGAACAGAAAAAATGTGTATATGATATTAGTGGTAATGAGTGTCTTATTACCAATCTAAGTTCATATATAGTTTTTCTTTTGTGTGATAAGCCTAATTTTGATGATAAAGTTGCGGCTGAAATTAAAGAGATTTATTTAAAAGATAAAATAGATCGAAATAAGAAGGAATTTGCTAAGAAAACATATTGTTTTATAGGCACTCTTCCTGAACCAACAGGGCCGACGCATTAAAATGCGCTGTCCTGTAAAAGTGTTGACAGGTATTTTTCATCCCATCCTGCTTTCAGCC